>JAYUXQ010000588.1:0-10697 GCA_043752905.1 Nannocystis sp.
CAACGGTCGGGCCGTGTTCGAGGACGAGGAGCTGTGCCTGCATCGGCTCGCCACGCGCCATCCGGAGGCCTTCCTCGCGCAGCTCGACGCGCACCCGAAGCTGGCCGATCAGGGAGCGGTCGTCAGCGCCCTCGTGCATATCCCGGGTCCCGTCGCCGAGCAGCGCCTGCTCGCGGCACTCAAACGACCCGGCGGCTGGAACCGCTGGATCGCCCTGAGGGGGCTGCTCAGACGTGGCTGTGCCGCCGTGTTGCCGCACCTGCCACGCCTGCTGCGCGACCGCGACAGCACGGTCTCCTTCACCGCGCTCGAGGGCCTGCGCCGCTGGGGCCGCGGCGAGCACGTGCCCGCCTTGCTCAAGTACGTCGAGAAGGCTGCCCCCGGCGGCGTGAATTTCGGTCTCGACGCCATCGAGGTCATCTGCGCGCGCGAGGGCCGACCGCTGCCACCGGAGCATCCGGGACCGCGGCTCGAGTCCGTGGCGGTCGCCGGCGACGCGGTCGACCTGCACGTGGTCGTCGCCTCGTGCGTCGCGGTCGACGACCTGCTCGCCCACGTCGATGCCAGGGCCGTGCGCTCGCCCTGCGCCGGCGTCGTCTCGGCGATCGACCACGACCCACCACACCTGCGGGTCACCATCCGCCGCGAGCCTGCGTCGCCCTGACGTCAGAACCCGACGATGGCGGTCCATCACGCCGAACTCAGCTCCCCGCGACGCGACGCGACATCGCCCGGCCCTGCCGAACGTAGTATTGACGCCGCCACCGCGCCAGCTCCCGCGTCACCTCCCCACTTGCCCGCGCGCCGCCCCTGGGACACCATCGCCGCGCCATGCGGCCCCGTTGCCCCGATCCCACGCCGCACGAGCCCGACATCGAGGAGACCGCCCCTGCCGAGGGCACTGCGCACGCGTACGCGTACGTCACCCGCCTCGTCATCGTCTACCCGCGCACCCACGCGGGCGTGCACCTGCTCGACGAGCACGAGGCCGTGCTCGGGCGTCACGCCGGGCCCGCGGCGCAGGTCGCCGTCGGGCACCCCACTGTCTCGCGCCGGCACGCGACCCTGCGCTGGGACCCGTCCGCACGCCGCCACAGCGTCGCCGACCTCGGCAGCCGCAACGGCACCTGGCTCAACGGACAGCCCGTCAGCGCCCTGCCGCGCCACCTCGACGACCAGGCGATCGTCCGCGTCGGCAGCGTGATCGCCGTGTACGAACGCCAGGACTGTGCCGTCCTCGACCCACCCGCCGTCTCACGCACCGCGATCCCCGGTGACTCGCTCGCCACGAGAAAGCTCCGCGCCGAGATCGGCCGCGCCGGCCCCGACCCCGCGCCCGCGTTGATCCTCGGCGAGACCGGATCCGGCAAGGAGAGCGTCGCCGCCGAGTTGCACCGCCTGTCCGGCCGTCGCGGCCCCTGGCTGACGATCAACTGCGCCGCCCTCAGCCCGCAGCTCGTCGAGAGCCAGCTGTTCGGCCACACCCGCGGCGCCTTCACCGGTGCCACCCAGGAGCACTCTGGCATGTTCCACGCCGCGCACGGCGGCACCCTCCTCCTCGACGAGCTCGGCGATCTGCCGATCGACCTGCAACCAAAGCTCCTGCGCGCCGTGGAGCTCGGCGAGGTCGTCGCGGTCGGCAGCACGCAGACCCACCGCGTCGATGTCCGCCTGGTCGCCGCGACCAACCGCTCCCTGCGCGCCGACATCGAGCAGGGCAAGTTCCGCCGCGACCTCCACGCCCGCCTCGCGCTGTGCGAGATCACCGTCCCGCCGCTGCGCGCCCGCAGGTCCGACCTGCTCGGCTGGATCGATCGCTTGCACACCGACTGGGCCGCGCAGCGCGACCGCAGCGACCTCCCCCCGCTCGAGTTCCAGCCCGACGCCGCCGAGGCCCTGCTGTTGCAACCGTGGCCCGACAACTTGCGCGGCCTACAACGCTTCGTCCACGCCTGCAGCGCGATCGCCGACCCCGTCCCGATCCACCGCGCCAAGCTCGGCCCCTGGCTCGCCCCCGACCTGCCCCTGGAGACAGGTTCCCTCGCCATCACCCCCGTCCCCACCTCGGTACGAAACGCCCGCCCCCGCCCCTCCCGCGAGGCCTTGCTGGCGATCTTGAAGAGCAACGGCTGGAGCATCCGCGCCACCGCCAGGCACTACGAGCGCGACCGCAAGCAGATCTCGCGCTGGATCGAGATGTACGCCCTCGCCCCCCCGGACCGCAGCAGCGATTAATATTGATCAAGGCACCCGCAGCGAGCTGAGCGCAAAGCCCGTCATATCACTATATGTATACGCCCGGTGCCCGCGGCACGACGATCTCACTTGCGACGAATGCCCGGAGTCACCGGAGCGACCCGCAGCGTCAGCGTCTCGGCGACGGCGGGGTCGTCGGTGGCATGGCCGAGCCGCGACGCATATTCGCGGACCAGTCGACCGAGCTGCATCGCCGGGAGCGCCTCGGCGCGGTGCAGCAGGGCCGGCGTCACCCCCGCTTGCTCGCAGGCGGCCAGCAGCCGACCGATGCTCTGCTGGGTCGAGGGTCCGTTGACGGGCGGCGCCTGCCGGAGATCGAGGACGACCGCGCGCAGGCTGGCCCCACCGACGGGCCCGGAGATCTGGCCGATCACGGTGCTGACCAGCGCCAGCGCCAGCGCGGCGCCGGTCGCGGTGTCGAGGTCCGGGCGCCGCCATACGCTGACCCACAGACAGCGGTCGCGCTGCTCGACCCGATGGTTGGCCGCCTCCACGAGCGTGGACCATCCCTCGCGCGGACGGGGAGGCGACGGTGCCGGGGGCTGCTCCACCGGCAGAGTCTGACGCGGGTACCGGAGATCTCCAAGCAAAGTGACGGGCGCCGGGGCGAGCGAGGACCTGCTCCTGGCGCGCTTTGTGCCATATCTTGGCCATGCTCCCGCTCAAGGGTCCGCCGCGCCGGCTGTACGCGTTTCACTATGGTTGGGAGCCCGTGCCCGAGTCCGTCTCGCTGCGCGGCGGCTCGAAGGACCACTACCTGTTCGAGCCGGTGACCGGCGCGGCCGTCGTATACGACGACGGCTGGGTTTTGCTCGACACCGGCCTCAACCCCGACCTCATCCGCGACCCTGCGCTGCGCGCCGCCCACTACACGACCGCCGCGGTCGGCTGCGTCCCGGAGGGCGACCCGCTCCTGCGCCAGATCGCAGCGGCAGGCCTGTCGCTGGCGAAGTTACGGGGCTGCGCGGTCTCCCACCTGCACTGCGATCACGGCGGCGGACTCCGCCACCTCGTCGGTGGCCCACCGATCATCATCCAGGTCGGCGAGCACGCCTTCGCCATGCAGGAGGCCACCCTCGAGCACGCATATTTTAAGAGTGACTACGACCGGCCCGGGCTCGACTGGCGATTGATCGAGGGTGAGGTCGAGCTCGCGCCCGGCCTGCGCACCATCCCGACCTTCGGCCACACCCCCGGCCATCAATCTTTCGCCGTCGACCTCCCCGTCTCCGGCACGATCGTGCTCGCCTGCGACGCCGCCGACCTGCGCCGCAACATCGACGAGCTCATCCCCTGCGGCGAGCTCACCCACCCCGACCTGGCCGAGGCCGCCGCCCGCTCCATCGAGCGCCTGCACGCCCTCGACCGCCAACCTCGCACCCACGTCTGGCCCGGCCACGACCCCGACTTCTGGGCCACACGCCTCCGCCCGCCCGCCGCCTACGGCTAGCCCGTCGCGCCCGCGCTTGCCTGTTCGCCGAAGCCCGCGCTCTGCTGCTCGAGCAGCGCATACAGCCTGTTGACCTCCGCCGACTCGCGGAACTTGCACGGCTTCTCCTTGCGGTCCTCGTAGAACCCGCCCGTCTTGCCCGCGACCTCGGGACTGCTCGCCAGCCACGCCACCGTCTCGGCGCCCCTCTCCGGCGTGCGCGCGAACAACCGCAGTACTTTGAACAGCACCTTGAAAAATCCGGTCGCGCTGCGATTGAACTCCGAGGCGACCAGCCCGGGCGACATCGCGTTCACTGTCACGCCCGTACCCGCGAACCGCTCCGCCCACGCCCAGCTGAGCATGCGGTCGGCCTGCTTGGTCGCGCTGTACGCCTTCACGCCGTCGTAGCTGCGCCGTTCGAAATCCACGTCGGCGAGGTCGAGCCCGCTGGCGGCCGTCGACGCCACGTTGACCACGCGCCCCTTCGCTGCGCGTAGCGACGCGGCCAACAACTTCGTCAGCAAGTGCCCGCCGAGCACGTTGGTGGCCCACTGCAGCTCGTGCCCTTGCGGCGAGGTCTTGCGCTCGAGCCACCACGCGCCGGCGTTATTGACCAGCACATCGAGCTTCGGGTGCTTGCGTGTGGCCTCCGCGGCGAAGCGTGCGACCGACGCGAGGTCGGCGATGTCGAGCTGCATCACCTCCATGCGCTCCGCCCCGCCGACCTCCGCCGAGATCTCGCTGCGCGTGGCCTCCGCGCGCTCGCGGCTGCGGCACGCCATCACCACGTGCGCGCCCTGCTGGACCAGCGCCCGGGTCGTCGCGCGACCGATGCCCGCGTTCGCCCCCGTGACCACGACGACCTTGCCCTGCATCCCATTGTTCGTTGACATGCGGCCATCATGGTCGTGAACCTGCGTGCGATCGATGGGACCGACGTTGAAGCATCGTCAACTACTGGTTCACGATCAGCGCGAACGCGGCCACGCCAGCCACCCGCACCCACTGTCCCGAGGGCCAGGCGACCTGGCCGCCCCGCATGACCTGCCCGCGGGGACAGGCTCGAACGGCCGCCGCCCGCGTCAGCCGGTCCCTGTCCCCGGGGACAGGTCCGCGAGCGCACCTGCGATCTCGCCGGCATCGCTGCCGTCACGCCCGAGCGCCGCCGCGACCGCGCAGGCCAGCGTCACCGCCGCGGTCCTCGGCGCCGCGACGAACGCCTTGAGCGCCGCCCGCTGCAGCAGCCCGTCTTCGATCCACAGCGTCGCCGCCCGCCAGGCCGCCTCGGGCCATGGCCCCGGTCCGTAGAGCACCAGCGGACCGGCAGCGTCGCTCCCGAGCTCCACGCCGACCTGCCCCGGTCGGTCACCCGCCGGTGACTCGCCGCCGAGCCGCACCTGCACGACCACGCCGACCGCCACCAGCCCGCGCTGGACCGCGGCGCCGAGCGAGGCAGCCTCGGCGCCCTCCCGCTCGCGCCCCAGCGCCCGCGAGATCGGCAGCACAGGTCCAGTCTCGAGACCGGCCAGCAGCTCACCCAGCCAGATCAGGTCCGCCGGCTCCGCCGCGAGCACCGGAAACCCGAACCGCCCCGCCGCCGCCAGCAACGGCGAATCGACCTCGGCCGGCGTCGCCGTCACGACCGGACGCCCGCGCAGCAGCGTCGCCAGGGCGCCCGGCGTCAGCCCGCGCCCGCCCGCCAGGTCGCGCAGCAGCGGCCGCTCATGCACCGTCGCGCCGACATGCGCCAGCTCGCGACCGAGGTGCGCGTGCAAGTGTGCGTAGTGAGCGTGCCGCTCCGCGGTCCACGGCGCAGGGTCGGCCGCGGCCGCCTCGATCGCCGCGAGCAGTCTCCCCCGCAGGACCACCACCGCGGCGGCCGCCCGCGCCAGGGTGGCTCGCTGGCCCGCGTCGTCGACCACCTTGTCGCGCGCGATCGTCGTGCGCAGCTGCGGCGAGTCGATCCACAATTGCAGGTGCTCCGCCGTGCGTCCGAGCCCCGGCAAGAACGGCGCGAGCAGCTCGACCGGCGCGCCCTCGGCGAGGATCAGCCCGCGCCGCAGCAGCACCGCCGACGGCGGCACCGCGAACGCCACCTGGATCGTCGTGTCGCCCTGCACCTCCTCGATCGTCAGCAGCGAGTCGGCCGGCGCCGGGCTGTCCTGGATCAGCTCCGGCGGCTCCCCGCTGGCGATGTCCTCGAACGACAGCTCGAGCTTGCAGAACCGACACCAGCGCCAGAGACTGTCACGCACCGCCTCGGCGATCGCAGGCCGCTCGCCCGCGCGACCGCGACGCAGCAGCGTCACGGTCGTGCCCTCCACCGGCTCGTGCAGCGGCGTCTTCTCGAAGCGCCGGTCGGGATAAAACACCAGCTCCCACGCCTCGCCCCCGCGTCCGGTCTGGACCAGCACCGCCTCGGGCTCCCACGCGAACACGCTGACGAAGCCGACCCCGTAGCCGCCCGCCATCGTGCGGTCGTCTGCCTTCGTGCTCGCGAACAGCCGCGTCAGCCCGCCGTCGATGATCGCCTCGTCCATGCCGCTGCCCGCGTCGCTGACGCGCAGCTCGAAGACCACCTCGTCGGCCTCTTCACCGACATCGGTGTGGGTCTCGAGCACCACCTCGGCGCGGTCGCTGCCGGCGTCGAGCGAGTTCTGGACCAGCTCGCGCAGGAAGTCGTACGGCCCCGCGAACTGCGAGATCAGCCGCTCGAGCAGCCCGGCGACCTCGGCGCTCACGCGGCCCTCCGCCGACCCTGTCGGACCTGCCCCAAAGTTCAGGGCGTCTCGACGACGGCCTCGGCTGCCACTTCGGCTGCCACTTCGGTCTCGAGCTCGGCGAGCGCCGTCGCCAGCTCACCGTCCTCGGCGGCCAGCTCACGCAGCTCGGTCGCCAGGTCGAAGCCCAGCAGCTTGGCCCTGCTCGGCCGACCGAGGCCCCAGCGCTTGCGCGACTGGTAGCGGACCGTCCCCTGCGGATCTCCGTGGATCTGCACGCAATACTGGAAGCCGGCGTCGGCCTCGCACGGCTCGGTGCGGATCTTGTGATTCTTGTCGTCCTGGATCGTGCGCATCGTCGCCCGACCTTCGCCCTCCGGGGCCCAGTGGAAGGTGTCGTAGTACCCGCGAAGCAGCGAGCCCTTGAACAGGAACCCGTACTGCCGGGCCTCCGAGGCGCGGATGATGATGAAGGCCCCGACCTCGGTCTTGAGGGTCTTGGGCACCGCCGTCAGCCACAGGCGGTCGTGGATCGGGACCGCGGCGCCCCGCTCGGTGCCACAGGCGGTCGCCAGGAGCGAGGTCACGGCGGCCGTGAGCAGACAAAAAGTCGCATGACGGGAAAGACGAGCGAGGTGGTTCACGGTGAGGTATCGTCGCAAGCCGATCGCAGTCGCGCAAGCGCCCGCGCCCCCACCACGCCCCAGGTACTGCCATGACAGCTCCCACGCCCGTTTCCACGGTTTCGCGCGCCCGGTCCCTCGTTCTCCCACTCGCCCTTGCGTGCCTGCCGCTGCCCGCCTGCGGCGGGGATAAACCCGAATCACAGGTCGACACCAGCAAGGCCGCCGAGAACGCGAAGGCGGCCAACCCTGCGAAGAAGAAGCCGAGCCGCCCGGTGCCCTCGGCCGCGCAGGTGATGGACGCCGCCAAGAAGTATTTCGCGCCGCTGCCGGCCCGCGCCGAGTCGGCCGCCGCCCCCAGCACCCCGGAGAAGATCAACCTCGGCCGCCAGCTCTACTACGACCCGCGCCTGTCGAAGGGTCAGGAGGTGTCGTGCAACACCTGTCACTTGCTAGACAAGTTCGGCGTCGACAACGAGCTGACCTCCAAGGGTCACAAGGGCCAGCGAGGCGAGCGCAACAGCCCGACCGTCTACAACGCCGCCGTGCACATCTCGCAGTTCTGGGACGGCCGCGCCGCCACCGTCGAGGACCAGGCGCAGATGCCGATCACCAACCCGGTCGAGATGGCGATGGCCGACCCCGCCTACGTGCTGCGCACGCTCAAGTCGGTGCCCGGCTACGTCGAGGCGTTCAAGGCCGTGTTCCCCGGCGAGCCCGACCCGATCACCATGAACAACATCGGCAACGCGATCGGCAGCTTCGAGCGCGGCCTGATGACCCCCGGCCCCTTCGATGAATTCCTCGGCGGCAAGATGACCGCCCTCGGCACCGACGCCCTGCGTGGCCTCGAGCTGTTCATCGAGCTCAACTGCGTCAGCTGCCACGCCGGCCCGGCCGTCGGCGGCACGATGTACCAGAAGCTCGGCTCCGTGAAGGCCTACCAGACCGCCGACGAGGGCCGCTTCAAGATCACCAAGAACCCGGACGACAAGTTCGTGTTCAAGGTCCCCGGCCTGCGCAACGTCAGCAAGACCGCCCCGTACCTGCACGACGGCTCGGCCACCACCCTCGACGACGCGCTGACGGTCATGGCGACCTACCAGCTCGCCAAGGGCAGCCTCGACAGCGACGAGCGGCTCTACCTCAAGACCTTCCTCGAGGCCCTCGACGGCAAGATCGACCCGGCCTACATCGCCAAGCCCGAGCTGCCGCCCAACGGCCCCGAGACCCCCGGCCCCGACCCCTCCTGAGCCCTCCGGCAGTCCAGCAGCCGACCCGCACCCGCGGGTCGGCGGACACCAGGCGCCCGCCGAGCGCCCGATCTCTGCCCAGCTCCCGCTCCCACCGTCCGATCCTTCGCCACGCGTGGCGGGCCCTCGACCGCCGACCTCAGCCGGGCGAGCGACCGACGAACTGTGTGGCGCCGCGGCGGATCTCGACGCCCTGCGAGCGCGTGAAGATCTGCTTCGGGCCCTCGCGACACGAGCACATCAGGTTCTGGCGGCCCGCGTCGTGCTCGAGACCGAACAGGTGGCCGATCTCATGGACCAGCGTCGTCGCTGGCGCGTCGCTGCCGATCACCACGTACTCGCGGTTCTTGAGCTTGCGACGCAGCCCGCGATAGCGCCAGTGCAGCCCGCGGACCCCGCGGTCGGCCCGCGCCACGCTGCCGAGCTCGACCTTTTGGACCAGGAACACGTGCACGGTGCCGTCGATCGGCGCGTACTCGGCGAGCGCCCGGCGATGCCGGCGGTGCTTGATCCCCGCGTAGCCCTCCGGCATCAGCACGATCCGGGCGATGTACAGCTCGACGCCAAAGCCCGCCAGAGCCAGATTGGTCTGCTTGATCGACCGTTGCAGGCGCCCCGGGTCGAGCGCCGGGCGGTCGGTCTCGATCGCCACGTGCAGCGTGATCGGGATCCTCAGGCGGACCTTCGAGCGCTCCCACTTCCTGGTGTGCTCCTGGCGGAGGTCGGGCACCTGATGCTCACCGGACGCCCGCGACTGCCCCGGCACCAGCCAGATCGCAGCGCTGACGAGCGAGGCCCACAGCCACCGCCGCGCCCGCGTCGACCAACCCGTCTCGCCCTCACGAAACACTGATACTCAGCATGACCAAGGTCCGTGCCCAAGGAAAGCCCGGCTCACAAAACTTTCGTCGGCGCCACTTCGCGCGAGTCCCTGACGGACGTCCTCGTCTCCGCGCCGTCCACGGCGCGCGACTACCCCGCGCACGACGGCTCGCGGCAGGCCGCATCCGCTTCCGTGCTATCGTCGCTCCCGCTTATGTTTCTGTTCGGAAGCTCCGCTGGCACCCATCCCACCTTCGTCCCCGACGAGGAGACCCGCCACTGGCTCGCGCAGGGCCTCCAGGCCGTGATCGCCCAGCTCGGCGAGCCTGCGCTACGCCCCCAGTGGCTCACCGGGACGCCCGCGAAGGGAGTCCGGGCTCCGCGGGACCTCGACAGCCTGTTCGATTTCATCTGCGCCGCGCAGGAGCAGGTCGGACAGGCCGATGTGGAGTTCACCCTCGTCGACCTCCAGCCCGGCCTGCCGCCGGTCCCGCCCGGCTTCGCACCGATCGGTGACCCGACCGGCCACCTCCTTCATACCTTTGCCCGCGCCCAGGAGCTGGTCCTCGTCGTCGCGCCCCAGCTGTTCAAGGTGCCCTCGCTGCTGCTCGGCCACGTCGCCCGCGAGCTCGGCCGCATGGGCCTCTGGCACGCACCCGAGCAGAGCCCCGCCGTCGTCGAGCTCGACTCGGAGACCGCCGCCGAGCTCGCCGGCATCGCCCTCGGCATGGGCACCTGGGTGGCCAACGGCGCCTACCTGTTCAATAATGCCTGCTGCGGCGGCGGCTGTGGCATCGACCTCGGCAGCGTGCGCGCGGCCCTCTCGATGCCGGAGGCCTGCTACGCGCTCGGCCTCGATGCCCAGCGCAAGGGCCTCGGCCGCCGCCACGCCGCCAAAGTCCTGGAGAGCACGCAAGCCGCCGCGCTCAAGCAGAGCTGGGACGCCTGCACCCCGCACATCTCGGCGTTGCCCGCGGCACGCACCGCTGGCTCCCTGCACGCCTGAGTCGACGCGGGCCTGCCTCGAGGCACCCGCGAGGGTCGTGGTCGGGTGACGTGTAAACTGGCAAACATCAAGGCACCGGTACCCGCAGCAATGCATAGTGGCTATTTTCATAGGCCACCGCGACCCCCGCTCGCAGCTCCGAGGGCAGCGCCGTACGAGCCCGCTTCGAGTGCCCGGCCGTCGTCATGATCCACAGGGTGCGGCCGTGGCCGCGCTGGGTGTCGATGAACTCCGCGAGCTGCTCGCGGTCGTTCTCTTTGAGGACCCAGACGTTGCCCTTCGCGTAAAACGTCTCGCCGCGATAATAAAACCACCAGCTCAGCAGCGGGTCCTCGGGCCCGCGCTGATCATAATATGTGCGGATCGCCGACCGCTGGGACCACTCCTCGGAGGCCGCGGGCAAGTATCCATTGAGGGTCCAGCCCAGCGTCAGCAGCCCCGACAGCAGCATGCTCGCTGCCGCCGTCCGCACGCGCCCCGCCGCCCACAGGCACAGCCCGAGCGCAAAGGGCACCGCCAGCAACAGCATGCGGTCGGTCGCCGGCGCGCCCTGGCGCCACATCGAGTCATACAGATAGGTCGTCA
>JAYUXQ010000589.1:0-4369 GCA_043752905.1 Nannocystis sp.
CGAACGACAAGCCCGACGACGACACCGAATCCTCGCCGCGGCCGCGCCGCCTCGTGTGGGCCAAGCTCCTCGCCCGCGTGTTCGCCGTCGATGTCACCCTCTGTCGAAAGTGTCCTCCACGGGGCCCGCGCGCCACCCCGGCCCCATCCTCCCGCACAGGTCTTGTTGTTCCCCGGCTGACCGCGCGCTCCGACGTCGCGCTCACCCCTGCATGTCCCTCGCTCGGTCGAGGCGGCCGAGGAGCTCGCTTCCGGGCACTCCCATCGTGCAATACGTTCCAGAACTTGACGATTGAAGCAGTCGGGGGCCGCGCTCCATGTTCGCCATTCGGCCCTCATCCGTCGACCATAGCCCACCAGGTACTCGGCCCGCCGCCAAAATTCCTGCCTGAAACTTCTTAACCGCGACAGCATGCCGACGGCTCGGCCCTCGCTCGTCGTGAATGTACGACAGGCCCGGTCCTGGTCGCCGCTCGCCGCCGCCGAGCTGGACAAGGGCTCCGCGCCGTTCACCCTGATGCCCAATGTCGGCGAGGACAGCGAGCAGTGGGCCGCCGAGCGGCTCGCCCAGCGCGTCGGTCTGCTCGCCGCCGGCCTGGCCGACCGGCCACACCTCGACGGCGAGCGCTTCACGGTCGCCGACGCCTGCGCCTTCTGGGCGCTGCGAATGTATCACCGTTTGTTGCATGTCGATCTACCGGCGCCGTTCGATCGATACCTCGACCGCGTCGGCGCGCGGTTGGCCGTTCATGAGGCGCTCACCGCCGAGGGCATGTCCTTTTAAATCGGTGTATCGTCCGCCCATGAGGGACATCGAGGAACTTCGTGGCGCCGCAGCGGCGCTGGACCGGGACACGAGCATCACCCTGCTCACCTCGCACGACGACCGCGCGCCCGAGGGCATTTCGCGCGTCGGTGGGCCGGGTTTCGACCTCGGCGAGCAACAGCCGCGGGGTGAAGAAGGCCAGGCGATGACCCACCTCTGGACGCTGGCGACCGCCGACGTGCCGGCGCTGGCGAAGGCGTTCCCGGGGGCGCGCGCGGTCGCGCTGTACATCCTCGATCCGGATGAGAACGAGGCGTGGGAGGCGTTCAACGGGATGACCGCGCTGGTGCCCCTGTCGGCGGACGACCTCGGGCGCGGCGAGGCGGAGCCGACTGATCAGGACCTGAGCCCGCGTCATGTCTCGGTCGAGCACATCGAGGTCGCGTCGTCGGCCTTCGTCTACGATCCCGAGGATCAGGAGGAGTCGCCGCGCCGGGTCCTGCGCAGCGCGATCTACGGGGCGTCGGCGCGCGCCGGTGGAGCGCCGATCTGGCTGCAGGGCGACGAGCACGAGGGCGACTTCCTGCTGCAGTTCGACGAGTCGTTCGCCAACCTCAACCTCGGCGACTGCGGGATCATGTTCGTGTTCACGGACACGCAGTTCTGGCAGTGCCATTGAACGTGGCACCGCCAGCCTTGCCGATCCACAGGTCGGCCAGGAAGGCCTCGACGTCGTCCGAATTGCCGTACCCCGGGAGGTCGATCACCACGACGCGCCGCTTCGTCAGCGCGCTCGCCTTCAAGATCCGCGCGAATGCGTTCGCGGAGGAGGTGTTGCCGTGCAACAGCAACACGCCGGGACCCTTGGTGCCCGGGCCCGGTGATCGGGGCTGGCGGACCCCGCCGAGGCCCACGCGATCGGAGCGGTCGGAGCGGGCGACTTCGAGACGAGCGGGCTGCGTGAAGCGGCCCTTGGGTCTGCCAGCCACAGCGGCCCGCGAGACCCGACTCGCGGACAGGCTGCTCTGGGGGCTGGCGCCCCGGCGACATCCCTTGCATCGCGTGGGGTATCAAGGTCCGGTCGCTCCCTTCGGTGTGGGACCGACGGCGAACGCGCCGATCGGGCGCAAGGTTGATGGGCGATATAGGAGGGGACCTTGTACACACATACGACCCAACAGACAGCCCTGGCCGCGCTGGCGTGCACGCTGGTCATCGGCTGCTACGACGGCTCCGCGGAGGGGATCCATCAGGTGATCTTCGAGCTCGACGGCGACTAAGAGGCGCTGATGACCGCGCCGTTCACCTACGTCAACGCCGACCTGGCGACGATCTACAAGCTCGACGGCATCGGACCCGAGTTCACCGAGGTGCAGCTCGACCCGCTACAGCGCGGCGGTCTGCTGACGCAGCCGAGCATGCTGGCGACCCACGCCTTCCCGCACCTGAGCTCACCGATCCACCGCGGCGCCTTCATTCAGAGCCAGATCCTGTGCAACCCGCCGCCGCCGCCCCCGGGTGACGCCGACCTCAACTTGCCGGCGGTCGAGGGTGAGATCAAGACGACGCGCCAGCAGGTCGAGGCGCACACCGAATCGAAGGACTACTGCGGGGGCTGCCACCGGCCGATCATCAACCCGCCGGGCTTCGCCTTCGAGCACTACGACGCGCTCGGCCAGTGGCGCGACGCCGACAACGGCGAGCCGATCGACTCGGCGAGCGAGTTCGTCGGCAAGTACGGGACCGAGTTCGTGTTCACCGACGCGATCGACATGGTCGGCCAGATCGCCGAGTCGCAGGACGGGCAGCGCTGCTACCTGACCCAGTGGTTCCGCTACGGCTTCGCCCGCAACGAGCAGCCGGTCGACCGCTGCACTCTGGACGAGTTGGACCTGGCGCTGCAAGCCGAGAATTACAACATTCAGGAGCTGCTGGTCGCGCTGACGAAGACCACGGCGTTCCGCTACCGGGCGGTGGAGGAGGGACCATGAGACGAAGAAACTTCTTGCGCGGGGCCTGCGGTGTGGCGGTGGCGTTGCCGCTGCTCGAGTCGCTTCATTGGCGCCGCTTCATGTCGACGGCGAAGGCCGCCGGTGCGCCGCAGAAGCGGCTGCTGGTTACTTCACTTGCAACGGGGTCAACCTCGAGACCTTCTACCCGACGACGCCGTACGGCGCGTTGACGGTCGACCTCGTCGAGGACGACTTCACGCAGTTGCAGAGCCTCGGCAAGGAGGACGCGATGGCGCTCGCCTGCGGCGCGACCAACGTCGCGTGCTCGACAACAGCGCGGTCGTGTGGTGCAACGAGGGCGGCGGCCCGGTGACCGAGTTCGGCCACGCCAACCTCGCCAAGGGCGAATACATGCAACTGCGGGCCTGACGACGTCGCGCTGCCGCGCTGGTGCTCACAGGACGATCGTGCAATAGCCGACGTCCTCGAGCCCGGGCGGCGCGGCGCCCTCGTTGAACCACGGCTCGCAGGTCTGCATCGGGGCGCCTGTGCACGTGATGGGGTCTGCCAGCAGTTCGCAGAATTCGCTGCAACAGCCCTCACTGTTGTTGCAGCCTGGCACCTCCTCCGGGTACGCGCAAAACAGGCCGTAGTTGCACGAGTTGACGAAGGCGCAGGGGTCCCCGTAGACGCCCGCGTCCCCGCTGTTGTCGAGGTCACAGATGAAGTTGCCGTCGCCGCTGGAGAAGCAGAGCTGGTCCGCGGGACAACTCGGTACCAGCGGGTCGCAGGTCTCCAGGCACAGCAGCAGGGTGCCGTTGTTCGAGATGTCGCAGTCACGCTTCTCGGGGCACACCGGCGCGTCGGCCGAGCCGGTGCAGGCCGGCACGCAGGTGCCCTGGAGCGTGACATAGTCCATGTACCAGCAGAACGAGCCCTTCTCGCAGTTGTCGACGCCGCTGGCGACGCTGTCGGCGATCGTGCACGCATCGCCGGGCAGGGCCGGATCGTCGACCACCGGGACGCAGTGGGTCGAGTTCCAGTGGTCGGTGCCGTCATCCGCGTAGGCGGTGCACTTTTGGCCGTCAGGACAGTCCTGAGTCCACACGTCGCATTGATTATTGGCGCCGCCGCCGGTGGTCGGGTCGAGGGAGTCGTCGGTGCCCTCGTCGCTGGCCGTGGTGGTGCCGGTCGAGGTGGCGTCGTCGGTGGTCGGTGCCGGGTCCGTGGTAGTGCCGGGGGGCTCGCCGCTCGTCTCGCTGGTGGTCTTCGGGCCGTCACTGCCCGTCTCTTCAGTGCTCGCGTTGTTGCACGCAGTCAGGAGCAAGGTGAAGCAGATGATCTGGCGCTGTAGGGGCATCGAAGTCGAACCTACCCGATCTCTCGCGCGGCCACGAACAAATTCGCCCCGAGGGCGCGGCGCTCCGGGTGGACCACGTGCTGCCGAAGGTGGGCCACCGACAACGGGTGCTGTGCTTCGGAGCGCCACGGCCTCGCCTCCGTGGAGCCGCTCCACGCGGGCGTGTTCACGTTTTGCTACCCTTGTGCCCGTCCATGCAAGCTCAGACGATCTCCGTGCTCACGGTGGCCAAGATCATCGAGGCCGCGGTCGCCGCGGGTCTGCCTGCTGCGCCGTTGTGGTCGATCATCGG
>JAYUXQ010000590.1:0-4367 GCA_043752905.1 Nannocystis sp.
GCAGCGCTGCGTGCTCCGCCGCTCGCCTGGGCCCTCGGCGCGGGCGTCTGCGTGGCCTGCACGACCGAGGTGCGCCAGCCCTGTGGCGGCGCCTGCGGCCCCGGCACCGAGTGTGTCGCGGACCGCTGTGAGGCCGTCGCCGTCCCGCCGCCCGCGGAGGAGGCGCCTGGCAAGCGCAAGCGTAAGGGCAAGCGCGGCCGCAGGGGCACGCCCGCGGCTGGCGGAGATCCGGCCGTCGCCGGTGCTCCCGGCGAGGTGGAGGAGCCGGCCGAGGCCCCGCCCCCGTTCGTCCCGGTCGACGACAGCCGCGTCCCGCAATTCAGCAACGCCGAGCCGCAGGCCCTCGACATGAAGGCCGGCAGCGAGCGCCTCTCCGAGTCCGAGCTCGACCGCCACTTCGCGCAGGTGACCCCGCAGATCCAGCGTTGCGTGACCACGGCGAGCGCCTACGGGGACATCGGCGCCGGCAGCCTGAAATTCAAGCTGCGCGTGCTGCCCAGCGGCAAGGTCGAGAGCGTGTCGCTCACCGCACCCGCGAGCCTGCGCGTGTGGGGGATCCCGAGCTGCGCCCGCCGTGCCGTGTATGACCACCGGTTTTCGTCGTTCGACGGGGCCGCGATGGGTGTCACCTTCGGCGTCGATATCGACTGAGTTACGGATCCGAGCTCAGTCGAGCGGCGCTTCCATCTTCGCCCTGGAGCTCGGCTTGGCGGGCGCCTTGCGGGACGGGCCGTCGCCGCGTTCACGCTTGATCCATGCATCGATGGAGGGCGACAGCTCGCGGGCGGCGTCGAAGTATTTGTCGGCCCTGTCGTCCTTACCCTGCGTCGACAGGCACAGGCCGTAGCCGGCGCGGGCCTGGGCCCGTTCGCTGTTGGCCCCGCTCATGCTCATCGCCTCGAGGTAGAGGCTCATCGCCTCGGTACAGCCGCCCTTGCGGCGCGCCGCGTCGGCCTTGTCGAGGGTGTCGCGCAGGGCCTCCTTGTCGACGCCCTCGGCCATCGGCACGTCGTCGAGGCCGGGATAGATCTCGATGGGATCGACGAGATCGATCGCCTCGGCCGGCCCTGACGCCTTCTTCGACTTCTTTGTCGGTGCGCGGTCGGCCTTCGACAGGTCCTTGAGCTCGGCCTCGCCGAGCGCATCGGCGGGTGCGGGCGCCGACTGGCTCGCGCCACCTGCTGCGCTCGACGGGCCGCCGGGTGCCTTCGCCAGCGCAGCGGGTGCCGGTGGATTATCGTCGCCTGCGTCGCGTTCGGGCTCCGCGAGCCGGGCCTCCGCGAGCCTCGGGGCCTCCGCGGCCGCGGGTGCAGGTGCGGCTTGCGACGGACGTGACAGCCGCGCGGGCGCCTGGGCCGTCACATCGTCCCCACGCCCTTGCAGGGCCGCGTCGTCGCCGAGCGTCGTGTCGCCCGACGGTTGCACGACCCACAGTAGCAGCGCTGCCGAGCCGGCCAACGCGAAGCCCGGCAGCAGCATCGAGCGACGCAGACGCTCCCACAGGCCCGGGCCGGCGGGGACGAGCTCGCGGCGGGTGACGGGGCGGGTGCGCGGCTGGGCGCTGGCGTGGGCCTCGGCGAGCACGCTGGCGAGCAGCGCGTCGGGCACGTCCTCCATCGGCAGCTCGTCGCGGGTCATCGCCAGCAGCGAGCGGTAGTCCTCGAGGCGGGCGCGCAGGTGCGGCGCGAGTGAGCTGTCCTCGGGGACAGGCGAGCGGTCACCGATGGTATTGACGTCATTGACGTCATTGACGTCATTGACGTTATCGAAGCCCGCCGAGGTCCAGCGCTCCAGGGCGTCCTCGAGGCGGTCGAGCTCCTCGGGAGAGAACTCGGATTGCTTGCCCAGGTCTGCCATGGCTCCTCAGCTCACGTCGCTCCGTCGTAAACCCGATGAACCCGATGAACCCGATGAACCCGATGCACCCGATGAACCCGATGCACCCGATACAGAGGATGCACCCGCTCGCGCGCGGCAGGCAAGCCGTTGCGTACGCAGAGCCTCGCCCTCGGGAGGCGGGTGGGTGGCGGAGTTCACGGCCGGCATGAACGGACCTCGTCGGCCCGCGGTCTGGCCGAAGTCACCTTCCTGGGCTTCGGCCCGGGATGTCTCGTGCCGAATCACACGACCCCGCCGCTGCGGGCGCCCTCGGCCGTTTGCACCGGAGGCACCCAGATCCAGCCGTCTTCGAGCCAGAGGTGGTCGAAGTCGGCGAGCGCGGGCGGCAGCGGGTCGCGCACCGCCAGGCCCCCCGCGGCGGGCTCGCTCATGGGCGCGAGCAGGTCGTTGGGCCCCTTCCAGCCCTGCGTGGCCCACAGGAACGCCGTGAAGGCCGACAGCACCGCCTCGAAGATATGGGGGCTTCGGACCACGATCTCCGGCCACACATAATCGAAGCGCAACTTCTCGCCGAGCCCGACGAAGATCTTGCGGCGTTGTTCGGCGACCTCGTCGGTCGGGCCGCGGCCGAGTCGGTGCACGGTCGTCGCGCCGAACAGCCGGATCAGCGTCGCGGTCGGGTGGACCTCGATCAGGTTCTCGTGCAGGCGTAGCCGCGGCGAGAGGGCATGCCGCAGGTATGCGGCGCGGGCGGCCAGCGGACCCATCCCCTGCCCCAGCGACTCGCGCGGCTGCAGGCCCGCGTGCGCGAGCAACAGGTCGGCGGCGCGCTGCGTGTACGGCGTCACCGCCGGCTTGCCGCGATCGCTGCGACCGCGGTGGGTCAGCAGCGCGGGCGCGTGGCGGCGCATCCACGCGACCACCGGCACCTCGCAGGCCTGCACGCCGGGGCACGGCAAGGGACAGCGGATGCACGGCGGGAGGGTCAGCGGCGCGTTGATCGCGACCGCCGTCTCGTCGTCGAGGTTGCGCAGGAGATAGCCGACCAGGACCTCGTCGCGGAACAGCGGGTCGCCGAGGTCCGCGGCCGTGTCCTCGCCGCCGCCGCGGTGGCCGTGACGCATGCGCGCCTCGACCAGCCGCACGCCGCGACCGCTGCGCTCGAGGCGAGCAACCGCGGTGGTCTTGCCGCGCCCGCCCCCGAGGTTCACGCCGATGAACCGGCTGAAATTTCGGGCTGTCTCTTGCGACATGTCCCCGGGGCCATCTGCGTCGCCGGTCGCGCTCACGTCGGCGGCTCGGTCGCCGATGGGCCGCGCTCGTGCAGGTACTGCAGATACGCGATCGCGGCCGGCAGCTCGAGCGCCGGGAGGCGGTCGATCAGGTCGCGTGCGGTGCGTCGCAGCGTCTCCGAGGCCCCCGCGCCGCGCTCGCCCGGCGGCTTCTCCAGCGGCACGTTGGGCTCGGTCGGCTCCTCCGGCTTGCCCCACGGCGGGTAGGCGCCGAGCAGGACATCTTGCCCCGCGAGCCAGCCGTCGATGTAGATGTGCAGCAAGTTCGCGCGGTAACTGAACCACCGGTCGCGCTCGACCGGATACGACAGCAAGACGTCCTTGAACCGGCGAAACGCGCCCTTGCCGTCGATCGCCAGCACCAGACGCTCGCGCAGGCTGGTGTCCTCGACGGAGGCGACGAAGCGCTCCATCCAGCGGTACTGCTCGCGCGACGACGCCGGATCGAGGTGCACGAAGCGGCCGGTGCTCTTGCTGATGAGCTGGCGCTTCTCCTCGTCCTCGGGGCGGCTGTCGTTGATCGTGACGACCTGACCGTTGCTCAGGTCGAGGTATGCGTGGTGATCCGGAGCGTTGTGTTCGAACGCGGTTTCAAGGCCCGACCAGTCGGGGATCGGGGCTTCGGGGGAGACTTTCATGGCAGTCGCTTTCGCTAGTTAGGATCCGGCGCCCGCATGCGCTGGGCCGCGCTGGTCAGGCGCGGCGCAATTTCAGGCCGATGAGGCCGGGAACGATTTTCAGGCCGAGGCGGCCGGAGGAACGAGGACAGGCGGGCGCGGAAGGTCGGTGTCGCCAGGGGGGAAATGGCGCGCCCCGCGAGCATAGTCCCATGCCCCCGGGCCGGGCAACCAGCCTGCACGCATCCGCCGCAGTCGCCGCGCGTAGATGCACACGTCGCTCCCACCCGCGAGGCCGCGCGCCCCCGCCGCGAGTCACCGCCTCGTCGCCTCGACTCCTCGACTCCTCGACTCCTCGACATGCCGCGGTGCCCGGCTACCGCGGTGCCGTGGTGCCGCGAGGCTCACTCGCCCGACGCGACGCCGAGCCGCGCGCGCAGCTCGGCCACTTCGCGCTCGAGCTCGTCGACCGGCCGCCCGAGCGCCTTTCGCAGCTCCTCGCGGGTCTGCTCGAGCTCCCACCGCAGCGCCAGGATCGTCGCCTGCGTCGCGTCCGGCCGGGGATCGACGGCGGCGACCGGGGCCACGACGCCGAGCTCGGCCGGGGCCACGCGGCGCT
>JAYUXQ010000591.1:0-1662 GCA_043752905.1 Nannocystis sp.
GTCGATCTTGGCGACCTTGAGGTTTTGCACGGTGACGCGCTCGTCGCCCATGTGGCCGGTCATGCGCTTGCCCTTGTGGACGCGGCCGGGAGTCTTGCGGCAGCCGATCGATCCACCGTGGCGGAAGAACTCGTGCTGACCGTGGCTGTTCTTCTCGCCTTGCATGTTGTGGCGCTTGATGACGCCCTGGAAGCCCTTGCCCTTGCTGGTGCCGGACACGTCGACGAGGCTGCCCTCGGCGAACACGGCCGCGGTCAGCTCGCCGCCGACCGGGAACTCGGCCAGGCGGGCCGGGGAGACGCGAAACTCGCGGATCTCCTGGCGAGGGGTGACGCCGGCCTTCTTGAAGAGACCGAGCTCGGCCTTGTTGGCCCGCGACTCCTTCTTGTCCTGATAGCCGATCTGGAGGGCAGTGTACTCATCACGCTCGTCGGTGCGGTGCGAGGTGACGACGTTGCCGGCGACGTGCAACACGGTCACAGGGACCCGCGTACCGTCGGCGTCGAAGATCTGCGTCATACCAATCTTTTTGGCGATGAGCCCGAGCTGAAAATTCATGGTCGTTTCCTGTCTGACTTGTGGCCCACTTTTTTAATAAAAATGGGACCGGGAGACCCTGCGTCACGGCTTCCTTCGCGTTGGTGGTCGAAGAGCAAGGTGCGCGGGGGCCGACCCGTTTAGGATGGACGGGCGCGGCTGTCAACCTCGGGGCCGGGCGGCGATGGCAGCGGCGCCCGGGAGGCCGAGCAGGGCGCGGGCATTGGCGGCCGCGGCGCCTGCGAGGGCCTCCGGAGTCTCGCCGCGGAGCTGAGCCAAATTGGTGCAGGTGAAGGCGATAAAGGCCGGTTCGTTCTTTCGGCCGCGCATCGGCACCGGCGCGAGGAAGGGGGCGTCGGTCTCCAGCAGGAGGCGGTCCGCGGGGCAAATGCGCGCTGCCTCACGTAAGGCCGGCGCGGACGGGAAGGTGGCGATCCCCGAAAACGACAGGTGATAGCCGCGATCCAGCCAGCCCCGGGCCTCCTCGGGGGTGCCGGTGAAGCAGTGGATGATGCCCGGGACGGGGGCCTGCGCGTCGACGACGGCCCATGCGTCGGCGTGCGCGTCGCGGATGTGCAGGACGATCGGCTTGTTCGCGGCGCGGGCCAGCTCCAGCTGGCGCGCCATCGCGTGCTGTTGCACCTCGCGCGGGGAACGATCGTAAAAGTAATCGAGGCCGGTCTCGCCGACGGCGACGATCTTCGGGTGGCGCAGGAGCCCGGCGAGGGTCGCGAGCGTGGGCTCGTCGGCGAGGGTGGCCTCGTGCGGATGGACGCCAAGGACGCCGTGCACCTGCGCGTGGGCTTCTATCAAGGCGATCGCCGGGGCCCACGCGCCCGGCTTGCAGGCGATATGCACGAGCTGCTCGACGCCAGCCGCGGCGGCGCGGGCGAGGGTCGCGTCGAGGTCGTCGCTCAGCGGGCTGTAGTCGAGGTGACAGTGGGTGTCGACGAGGCCCGGGATCGTCGGAGTCGGGGTCATGGCGGTCACAGGGTCTTTCGGCCAGGTGCGAAGGGACAGGTCGGAGAGGTCAGGTGCGGGTGGCGTCGCGGGCGGCGAGCTGGGCGAGGCCGGCGCGGGCGTCGGTGACGGCCTCGCGCACGCTGCCGCGCAGGGCGGTCGACA
>JAYUXQ010000592.1:0-1658 GCA_043752905.1 Nannocystis sp.
GCGCGCACGAACATGCCGGGCAGCAGCTCCTGGCGAGGGTTGGGGAACATGGCGCGCAGGGAGATCGATCCGGTGCCGGTGTCGACGGTGACGTCCGAGAATTGCAGGGTGCCGGGCTCGGCGTAGGCGCGGCCGTCCTCCAGCAGCAGCGTCACCTTGGTCTCGGCGCCGGGGGCCTGTAGCACCGCGGCCTCCATCGCGCGACGCAGACGCAGGACCTCGGCGGTCGACTGCGTGAGGTCGACGTATACGGGGTCGAGCTGCTGGATCGTCGCCAGCAGGGTCGCGGTGGCCTGTTGCACGTAGGCGCCCTCGGTCACCGAGCTGCGGCCGATCCGGCCCGAGATCGGGGCGGTGACCCGCGTGTACTCGACGTTGAGCCGGGCCTGCGTCATCGTCGCGCGGGCGGACTCGACGTCGGCCTCGGCAGTGGCGAGGGCCGCGGTGACCCGCTCGAGCTCCTCGCGGCTCGCCGTGCTGGCGAGGACGAGCGCCTGGGTGCGCTCGGCGGTCTGGCGCGCCGCGGTGCGGGTGGCCTCGGCGCGGGCCAGCGCTGCCCGCGAGCCGGCGAGCGTCGCCCGGTACGGGGCCGGGTCGATCTCGAAGAGGGCCTGGCCCTGCTTCACGTCGGCGCCCTCGGTGAACAGCCGCTTTTGGACGATACCGTTGACGCGGGCGCGGACCTCGGCGACGCGCACCGCGGAGGTGCGACCGGGCAGCTCGGTCGTCAACGTGACGGTGCTCGGCGCGACGATCATGACGCCGACCTCGACCGGACCCCCGGGGCCCTTCTTGGCCGCCGAGACCTCGCGGCCGCACGACGGGATCAGGGCGCCGAGCGCGAGCAGCCCGGCGAGCACGACGCCCGGCGGGCGGGCGAGGACGGAGGACGAGGTCGGGGGCGTGCGCATGAGGAAGAAGCCGGTTTCAGGCCAGAACTATGGCCCAGGCACCTTGACTGTCAAGACTGTACCGTACAGTATACCCCGCGATGGTGGCCTCCTCCGAAAAGCTGCCGGACCCGGCGGTGTGCTCGCCGAAGCGGCGGCAGATCCTCGCCGGGGCCCGCGAGGTGTTCGCCGAGATGGGCTTCGAGCGGGCCAGCGTCGACCTGATCGCCGCGCGCACGGGGGTGTCGAAGGCGACGCTCTATAATCATTTCCACGACAAGAAGGCGCTGTTCGTCGCCAGCTTCTCGGAGGAGGCGGACGCGCTGCGCGAGCAGGTGCGCGAGGCGCTGCTGTGTGAGCCGGAGGGTGCGCTGATACCGGCGCTGCAGGCCGTCGGTGAGCAGTTTCTCGGGATGATCCTGACGCCGGCGATCGTCTCGCTGTGGCGCCATACCTCGGCGGAGGCGGCCCGCTTCCCGGAGATCGGGCAGATGTTGTTCGACCGCGGGCCGGGTCTCATGATCGATGGCATCGCCCTCTATCTTCAGCGCTGGGCCGCGAAGGGTGCGCTGCGGATCGTCGATGTGCGAGCGGCGGCGGTGCAGTTTTTCATGCTGTGCCACGGAGATCTGATGCTCCGGTCCCAGCTCGGCATCCTCCCCTCCCCCGCCGACGACGAGGTCCGGGCGGTGGTTCGTGGGGCCGTCGCGGTGTTCGTGCGCGCCTACCAGCCTGCACAGCCTGCACAGCCTGCACAGCCTGCACAGC
>JAYUXQ010000593.1:0-1658 GCA_043752905.1 Nannocystis sp.
GGTCTCGTCGAGTCGCACGGCACCGCGACGCGGCTCGGCGATCCGATCGAGGTCGCCGCGCTGCGCGAGGTGTTCGAGGCCCGGACCAACCGCCGCGGGTTTTGTGCGCTCGGGGCGGCCAAGAGCAACCTCGGACACCTCGGCGCCGCCGCGGGCGTCACGGGGCTGATCAAAGCCACTCTGGCGCTCGAGCGCCAGCAGATCCCCGGGACCCTGCACTTTCGTGCGCCGGCCCCGGCGCTGGGCCTCGACGGCAGCCCGTTCTTCGTGAATTCGCAGCCGCTCCCCTGGCCCGCCACGGACGGTCCGCGGCGCGCGGGCGTGAGCGCATTCGGGGTCGGTGGGACCAGCGCGCACGTCATCCTCGAGGAGAGCCCTGTCGCCTCGAAGTCCGGGCCGTCGCGCCCGTGGCAGGCGCTGTGCCTGTCGGCGCGCACCCCCGGCGCGCTCGCGGATCGTTCGCTGAATCTCGCCACGGCCCTGCGCGAGCGCCCCGCGCTGGCCCTCGCGGACGTCGCACATACATTGTATCGCCGGCCCGGCTTCGGTCACGAGCGTCAGGTCATCGTCGGCCGCGATGTCGCCGACGCGATCGCCGGCCTCGAGCCCGGCGGCACGCGCGTCGTCCGCGGCACGGTCCGCAGGGATCCGCCAAAGCTCGTGTTCGTGTTCCCCGGCGGCGGCACGCAACACGCGGGCATGGGACGCGCGTTGTATGTCGACGAGCCGGTGTTTCGTGAGCACCTCGACGCCTGCGCCGAACGCTTCACCGCCGCGCTGGGCGAGGACATTCGTGGCCTGCTGTTGCCCGCTGCCGGCCTCGAGGACGAGGTCGCCCGCCGCCTGCTCGTGCCCTCGCGCAACATGGCGGCGATCTTCGCCGTCGAAGTTGCGCTCGCGCAATTGCTGTTCTCGTGGGGCCTGCGGCCCTGCGCGGTCCTCGGGCACAGCCTCGGTGAATACGCGGCTGCATTGTTCGCCGGTATCATGACCCTCGACGACGCGGTCGCGCTGGTCGCCGCGCGCGGCCTGCTGTGCGACGAGAGCCCGCCGGCCTCGATGGTGAGCGTGTCCCTGTCGGCCGCCGAGGCGTCGCGCTTCCTCGTCCCGGGCCTGTCGATCGCGGTGGTCAACGCCGCGGATACTTGCCTGATCTCCGGCCCGCAGGAGCCGATGACGCGCCTGCTCGCGGACCTGCGGCGCGGTGGGATCGACGCGAGAGGGGTCCCGTTCGGCGGCGCCGCTCACTCCGCGCTGATGGACCCGCTCGTACCGCGGCTGCTGGAGCGCGTGCGCGGCGTGAACCTGCGCGCGCCACGACTGCCGATGATCTCGTGCGTGACCGGGACGCAGATCACGGACGAGGCCTGCGCCCCTGCATATTGGGGTCGACATCTGCGTGACACGGTCCGCTTCCACGACGCCCTGACGACCGCGCTCACCGACCCCGGGCACGTGTTCGTCGAGGTCGGCCCCGGCGGTCACCTCTCGGGCCTGGTCCGCCGACACCCCGCGGCCGGACTCACCCGCCTCGCCGTGTCCGCGATGCTGCAAGCGCGTACGGGCCGGGAGGAGCGCGAGGCGCTGCTGCTCGCCGTGGGGCAGCTGTGGTGCAGCGGGGCCGAGGTCGACTGGGCGGCGTTGCACGCGGGCGAGCA
>JAYUXQ010000594.1:0-1657 GCA_043752905.1 Nannocystis sp.
CATCCTGGGTGATGAGATGAAATCCAGGGTTTTCGACCACGCACGCCGCTGCCAGCGCGCCGAAGCATAACGAAACGAGCCGCCCCAACATCCGAGAACATTGTTCGATCGGCTCGAGATAGACAAGCGACGACTGAGCCACGGATGTCACACGTCGCGATGCGGGTCGTCTGCCCCCGGATCGCGACCGCGCTTCGCGGTCGCCGGGTTCGGCATCGAGCCTCGCCACGGTCGCGCGCGCGCAAAGATGGGCGCCCGAACCTCGCGTCGTGGGTGCGATGCTGTCGCCATGTCAACCCGTCATGCATTCGCACTCGCACTCCTCGCCCTGGGCGCCTGCGGCGGCTCGCCTGCCGCTGACGCCCGTGGGACGGCCTCCCAGCCGCTGACCGTATCGATGCGCGTCCAGGACCTCGGACAGGAGCTCAGCGCCGGCCTGCAGCCGTGGGGCAGCATGCCCGTCGTCATCAAGGAGTCCAGCAACTCGGCCGACGTCACCTGGCGCACCGAAGTCGTCGTCGGCGCTGGCCAGACGTTGACCGTGGTCCCCGCGAGCGGGGAGCCGGTGGTGTTCGCCGGGCAGCCGCTGCGCGCCGACTTCTATCACGTCGGTCGTCTGCTGCTGGTCACCGAGGGTGAAGGCACCGCCCTCGTCCTGAACAACTTCCTCGAGCCGGTTCGCTGGTACACGACGCCCCGCAGGTGAGGCGATCTCATCCCGAGCTGTCCCACAGCCAGGCCGTCCGTGGGTGCTTCGGCGGCGGCGCCTTGTTGTGGCTGCGCGCGAACTGGATCCGGAAGCCGTGCGCTCGCAACCACGACTCGACCGGCAGGGCCCGCGCGTTGTGGGAGTGAATGATGAGCAAGCCCGGAGTCGCCAGCCTGCCGAGCAGGCACCCCAGCAATCGCGGGCAGCACAGCCTCATAATATTGCAGGGTGCGCCGCATGATGATAACGCCGAAGGGTCCGGGGCACACGCTGGGATCGCGAGCCAGGGATCGACGCATGGACCGACGATGCGGCATGCCGCTCGCGGGGTCAACCCGCATCTCGGGAGCGCATGCAAACTGTCTCGCCGGAGCGGCGTCCGTTGTTACCCGGACGCAGACGGACCGCATCACTGCGGAAGGATCACGCTCTTGAGCTGCCCGCCGGTCATGTCTGAATATGTGTAATGGTCGCCGATGATGTCGACCTTCTTCATCGCCGGGACGTCGTTCGGGTCGATCTTCCAGGCCCAGCCGGCCTCGTCGACCAGCCACACGTAACCCTCGAGGTCGACGCTGACGCCGACCGGGGTGGAGCACGGGTTGAGCTGGTGGAACTTGATCAGCGTGTTGGTCTTGTAGTCGATCTGAACGACGCCGCAGGGGCCGTTGGACGCGACCCATATGTTGCCGTCGTGGTCGGCCGCGAGCCCGCGGTGGCACGCGTTGGTGCCGGCGATCGCCGTGAACGTGTTGGTGTCCGGGTCGAAGGTCGTCACCGGGCCGGAGCAACCGCCGTGCCACGGGTCGCCCTCGGGGTCGACCGTCATGCCGTACGACTGGGTCGCCGGCGGGGGGGTCCAGCGGTCGACCGTGGTCGGGTTCTGGGCGGTGTTGAGACGGAACAGCTCGCCGCGCAGGCCGGTGAACCACACGTTCTTGTCCTTGT
>JAYUXQ010000595.1:0-1656 GCA_043752905.1 Nannocystis sp.
GTGAGGCCGGAAGGTGAGGTGAAGTCGAGGATCGCCACGGTCTCCGAAGAGCGCGGAGCGTCGTCGTCCTGCGGGCGATCGGGGGCGGTCATGGTTCACACTCCGGGCAGCTTGCAGGGGATCGGAATGATGAAGACGACCTGGTTGAGCGTGCGGTCGCGCCAGCGGAGCTCGGCGGGCTCGCCGGTTTGGTCACCGTTCTCCACGAGGCTACGCAGTTGCGTCTCGGTGCCGCTGTCCCAGCCGATCGGGCGGTTGCCGTACTGGCTGCCGTAGAAGCGGGCATCGATCGAGCGTTGATCCCCGAGCTGGATGAACATGGTCTTGGCCTCGATCGCCTCGGCCTCCTTGAGTTCGAGCGCCGAGGTCGCGGCGCGGTAGATCCAGTTCTGGGTGGTCAGCAAGCGCTGGAGCGTGATCTCCTTGTTGGCGTTCGGGTCTTTTTGCTTGCGGCCCCGGCTGGCGAGGCCGACCATGATGATGCGATCGGCGGCCTTGAGCTCATCGAGGTTCTCGCGGATGCGGTTGATGTAGTGCTTGCTCTCCTCGTTGCTCGGCCACCTCTTCAGGGCGGCCGGAGAGGGCTTGTTGTCCGGGAAGTGCACCGCCATGGTGCTCGGGAACTGCATCATGAGGGTCAGGAAGTCCTCGAACGCGAGGACATACTTGTCGATGTCCTTGGTCTCGCACTTCTTGGCGTCGCCGCACTTCTCCTTGAGCAGCGTGAGGAACTTGAGGACGCTGCGGTCGTCGCAGACGCCAGGATCGTTCGGGAGCGTGCAGACGTTCCGCTCGCTGCACGCGAGCGGCGACTCGCAGCTGCAGCTGTCGTCGCACATGGCCCCGCGCTCGCAGCGGGTGGGAGCAGTGGGAGCCACGCAGGTGCCACCCTGACAGCTCTCGCCGTCCGGGCAGCTGCTCGGGAGTTCGCCCTCCTCGCACTCGGGGACAGGCTCCGCCGTCGTGTTGTACTGGTTGACCTGGAAGGCGACGACGGCGCAAAAAGCGGCGCCGATGGCCGTCAAGATCGTGATGACGGTGAGCAGGCGAGTGTCGCGGTCGTCGAGCTTGCGCTGGCGGACGGCCATGTCCTCCATGCTCAGCGAAGGCGCGGACATCGTCACAGGAGAAGTCTGAAGCGTCATGGGTTCCCGTCGAGAGGTTATAGCGCCGCGAGGTCGGCCTCAAGATCGTCGAGCACTTTTTTGCGGGCGTCGGTGATATACTTGTCGATATCGAAGTAGATCTTGGCGCCCTTGACCAGGGGGATGCGCTCGAAGGGCCGGCCGTCGTCGTGGAAGAATAGAAAGAAGGTGCCGGGGGTCTCGTTGAGGCCGCGCTCCTGGCCGAAGCGAACGTGCTCGCGGATCTGCCTCAAGATGCTCTCATCATCGTTGATACAGGTGATGAAGGGATCCTGGCGATCGGCGATGTCGACGCGAACACCGACCTCGCTGGCGATCTCGGCGAGGTTGGAGATCGTGAACAGCGGGCCATGCCTGTCCTGCGCGGCGAACAGGGCGTCCGCCATGTCCCAACCCACGTCGGGTTTTTGTAGCTTCGCGCACTCGAGCGCGCGGGCGGCGCGACAAGCATGGTGGTGGACGGAGTTGGGGTTGAACGATGTGCCGCGGTTGCATTCGGCGGCGCGCGGGT
>JAYUXQ010000596.1:0-1656 GCA_043752905.1 Nannocystis sp.
GCGGATGCGGGTGGTGTTGCCGTGCGCGTCGTGGGCCTGGCGCAGCGACGTGAGCCAGTTTTCGCCGTCGGTCCAGGTCTCGGCGCGTGCGACCAGGCCGCGGCGGGCGGCCTGCCCGAGCGCGAGTCCCTTTTCGGCCTCGCCGTCGTAATACGTGCGGGTCGCGGAGACCTGCACGCCGTCGCCGTCGGTTACGACGATCTCGGCGGCGAGGTTGCGCTGGCCGCCGGGGTCGATCGGCGCGGCGTAGGTGGTCGTGGTGATGCGCTCGTCGCCCGGCCGGTCGGCCCCGGATGAATTGTCGACGCGGCCCAGGGCGCGCTCCTCGGTGACGTTGCCGGCGGCGTCGTAGTCCCATTCGATGCGCACGCGGGCGGCGGCCTGCTCGGGGCCGGCTTCCAGGTGAAATGTGTCGGTGGCGATGCGCCGCGCCGTGCGGACGCCCGGCGCGAGGTCTTCGGCCTCGAGCGTGTGCAGCTCGCGGAGCAAGACGCCATTTGGCCCGGACATGATTTCTTCGCGGAGCTGAAGGCCGAGTGCTTCGTCGCCGCGGCCGAGATCGTAGCGGCGGGTGACGGTCGCGGCGCTGCTGTAGTTGTCACCGTCGCGGGTGTGGCCGTGCTCGGCGAAGCCGCGCAGCTCGCCGCGCTCGGGGTCGTGCCAGCCATCGCGCGGATGGTAGCTCGTGGTCCGCGTCCACTCGCCGCCGTCGCTCTCGACGGTGGCGACCAGCACCGGCGCGGGCTCGGGCGGAGTGCTGGACCAGGCTGCGTCGGCCGCTGCGTCCGTGGCTGCGAGCTGCGCGGCTGGCTGGTACTTCATGGTGACGCGGTAGCCGAGGCCATTTTCCTGCGCCTGCAGGAGCCCGGGGCGCTGCACGATGGGCGACCAGTAGCGCCACGGTTGCGAGCCGTCGGTGTCGACGCGCAGGAGATCGATGGTGCCGCTCCCGTCGACGTCGCTGAGAATCACGATCTCGTCGGCCTCCAGCTCGGGCCAGTCGTGCGCGCCGACGGACGCGAAAGTGCCGTCGAGTTGATTGACCCACAGGCCGACCTCGCGGTGGCCGATCCGCACCAGGTCGCCCGCGCCGTCGCCGGACACGTCGGCGATTTCCCAGCGATCGGTCTCTGACATTTTCGGGACGCCGGCCATTTCGGTCGCGTCGTCGAAAAAGCCTAGGCCGGCGCTCGGGGCGACGAGAATGCGGGCGTCGGTCGGCAGGATGCGCACGAGGTCCGGGAGGCGGTCGCCGTCCATGTCCGCGAGTTGCACGCCCGGCTCGCCCAGGCGCAGGCCGGCGGGCGGCGGCGGTACCGGCTCGGCGGGGTGAAATCCCGGGCCCTCCCAGCGTTGCAGCCAGATCCAGCCGTCGCCGTCGTCGTGGCGCAGGATGTCGATCCGGCCGTCGAGGTTGAGATCGACGAGCGCGAGGCGCGGATCGCCGAGATCGAAGCTGACGTCGAGCGCCAGCGTGGCGGATTTATTAAAGGGGGCCACGCCGCCGCCGAGGAATGCGTAGGCATTGCCCTCCCCCGGCCTGTCGAGCAGGTCTTGTACGCCGTCGCCGGTCACGTCGGCGAAGCGCGCGGTGGGTCCGATCGCGGCGGCCGGCGCGTTTTTGAGGTCGATCCAAGGGCCGAGCGACTGGCCGCC
>JAYUXQ010000597.1:0-1653 GCA_043752905.1 Nannocystis sp.
CCGCCGAGCGTCAGGTCGCAGCCCTGCCACGCACCTGTCCCATCGGGCAGGCGGCAATACGACACCTCCGCGTCGGCGCCTTGAACGATCAGCTGGTCGACCATCGCGTCGGCCCCGGTCGTCAGCGTCAGCGTCTCCTCCTTGGTGGTGCTGATGCCGAACGGCAGGTCGCCGGTCATCGTGACGGCGTCGAGGGCGACGAGCACGAGAAAGGCCTTGGGCGCGAGCGAGCTGCCCGGCGGGAACACGTAGGTCTTCTCGATCGGGAAGGTCGGGTCGTCCGAGAGCTTCCAGCCGGCCAGGTCGGCCGTCGCGCCGCCCGCGTTGTACAGCTCGATCGCGTCGCCCTTGTCGGCGTAGGGGCCCTCGGTCGCCCCCTTCGCGCTGACCTCGTTGAGCACCACCAGCGCGGCCGACGGGTCCTGCTCGCAGCCCGACGCGTCGAACGAGCTGCAGTCGCCCGCGCACGCGAGCGTGCCGCCGAGGTAGTCGAGGTCGGCGCACTGCTTGCCGCCCAGGTCGGCGCCGTCGCACACCTCGCCCGCGTCGAGCTTGCCGTCGCCGCACGAACCCGGCTCGCCACTGCTGCCGGCGGTCGGCGTGGTGGTCGCGTCGGTGGTCGCGCCGGTCGGGCCGGTGGTCGGCGTGTCGCCGCTGCTGTCACTGCTGGTGGCGGTCGTGGTGGCGGTCGTGGTGGCGGTGGCGGTCCCGGCGTTGCCGGCGTCGCCGCAGGCAGTGGTGAGGAGGAGCGAGAGGCACAGGGGAGCGACGCGGATGGACATGAGAGGAGATCCTGAAGATAATTTCATGGTTTTGAAAGTGGGCCGCCGACGGCGGCCTCGAGCGAGATGATCGCGTCGCGGCGCTCGTACATCGCCGCGAGGTGGAGCCGGCGAGCCGAGACGCGGCGCGCCGCGACCTCGCCGGCGGTGACAGGGTCGAGGGCGCCGGCGGCCAGCGCCGCCTCGGCCTGGCGCACCGCCTCGTCGACGGTCGGCAGCAGGCTCTCCTCGATCTCGGCGATGCGAGCGGTGGCCCGCTCGACCCGCGCGAGCGCCTCGCTGACCTCCGACGCGACGTTGGCGACCCCTGCCCGCTCCTCGAGCTCGCGCTGGCGTTGCACCGCCCGCGCGGCCCGGATCTCGCCGCGATTCCAGCTAAAGATCGGGAGGTCGAGGGCGAGGCCGAAGCTGACGGGGATCGTCGCGGCGTTGCTGCCGATCGCATAACCGACCTGGGCCCAGCTCAGCCACGGCCACGCCTTGCTGCGCTCGAGGTACACGGTCGCCGCCGCCTGGCCCACGCGGGTCTGGGTCGCGCGCAGCTCGGGTCGGGACCGCAGCGCGCGCTCCGTCAATGCGTCCTGGTCGAGCTCGAGGTCGGCGACGCGGAGCACGGCCGGGTCGACGTGATACTTGCGCGGCGCGCCCGGGCCGATCACCCGCGCGAGCTCGGCCTCGGTGCTGGCGAGGTCATCGCGCAGGCGGCTCGCCTCGTCGACCGCCTCGGCGCGCGCGAGGTCGGCGAGGGCGAGGTCGACGCGGGTGCCGACCTGCCGCTCGACGCGCTCGCGGACCTGCTTCTGGCGATCGTCGCCGAGGCTGGCCGCGCGCGTGACCTCCTCGAGGTCGGCGCGCAGCATCGCCAGGCGCG
>JAYUXQ010000598.1:0-1652 GCA_043752905.1 Nannocystis sp.
TACCACCCGCGCGACGCCTGGCATGACCCCGAGCGCGGCGAGCTGCGCGGCTTCGCCGAGCACGCCCACACCCGCGACGGCGATAATTACAGCAGCGCCGCGACCGTCACCCGCCGCTACGATCTTGGCCGCGACGACGAGGCCCGCGGCCTCCAACTCCTCGAAGAAATCACGTCCGGCCCAAATGGCTCCCTGGTCCGTGAGCTGCACACGATCGAGGCCGAAGAACTGGCGCCGGGCGTACGCACGGCGCGGCGCGTCGCTACGGACACATTTCACCTGGAAGCCGGCCCCAAGGAGGCCGCCGCCCGCGTGCGCACAGAATGGGATCACGACGCCGCCGGCAATGTCACCGAAGAGCGCGCCCTGGGCCGCGTCGACAATCAATCCGGGGTCGACCTCCCGGGCGACGAGCGCATCACCACGACCATCTACGCCGAGCCGATCGACCCCGGAGGCCCGCGCAACCTCGCCGCCGAGATCGCCGTGACCGACGGCGACGGCGTGCAGGTCTCCGCCACGCGCACCTACTACGACGGCGAGGCCGAAATGGGACTCGCGCTCGGACAGGCCGCCCGCCGCGGCCTGGTGGCGCGCGTCGAGACCTGGACCGACGGCGAAAACTGGCTCACGTCACTGCGCCAGGCCCACGACGCGCACGGCAACACCACCCGCATCCGCGACGCCAGGGACGGCACCCTCGAGCGCCGCTACGACGCCGCCGGCCTGTTTCCCGTGGAGGAGCGCCTCGTACTGAACGATGGCGACCTCGTCACCACCGCCACCTGGGACCCCGCACACGGCCACCCGCGCACCGTCACAACGCCAAACGGCGCCACCGCGCAGGCCACTTACGACGGCCTCGGCCGCCTCACCACCGAGATCCAGTCTGGCGACAGCGCCGAGCGCCCGACGATGCGCTACCGCTATTTTCTCGACGGCAGCACCGAGCGCCCGGCGATCCTCACCGAGCGGCGTCGCATCAGCGGCGAGGACGACGTCGACATCGAGGTCACGCAGCTCGACGGCCTCGGCCGCCCGCAAGCTCGCGTCACGCCCGACGACGCCGGCACCGCCGCCGTCCTCGCCGAGGGCCTGTTTTATGACGCCGCCGGCGCCGTCGCCGAAAAGACCGAGGGTGTGCCGCTCCCCGTCGCCGCGCTCACGCCCGGGATCCGCGTCGCGCTGCCCAGTGCGCCCCGCACCCAGACCTGGCGCGACGCGCTCGGCCGCGTCACCGCGACGCGCGATGCCGATGGCTTCGACGCCCTGACCCGCTACAGCCCGCTCGCGCAGGATGACTTCGACAACGAGGATATCCACCCCGCGCCGCCCTACAGCACCACCCCGGAGCGCCGCGAATTCGACGGCCTCGGCCACGTGATCGCCCAGTCGGCGATCCTCCCCGACCGCAGCATCACGCACCACTACGAGCACGACGCCGCGGGCCGCCTGCGCGCGCACATCGATCCCGCGGGGCATGAGAGCCGCTACACCTACGACGCCGCGGGCCGGCTGCTCCGCATCGACGCCCCCGACGCCGGCACCGTCCGGCAATTCTTCGACGCCACCGGCCAGATCACCGAGCGCCGCGACGCCACCGGCGCGCGCGTCACCTGGACCCACGACCGCCTCGGCCGCGTGCTCACCGA
>JAYUXQ010000599.1:0-4340 GCA_043752905.1 Nannocystis sp.
TGACCAGCGACGCGCGGCCGGTGCTCGAGCTGCGGGGTTATCAGACGCCGCGGGAGTTCGCCGAGCTCCTGCGCGGGCTGGTGGCCGACCGCGACGCCGGCAAGCTGCAGGGCCGCCGCCCGGTTCCGCCGGCGCCGGTCCGCGACGCCGATGTCGTCGCCCTGCGTCGCGCCGCCGAGGCCCAGCTCGACGGCTACTATCACGAGCAGATCGGCGGCTGGGGTCGCAAGCAGAAGTATCCGCTGGCGACGCACGAGGAGCTGGCCCTGCTGCGCGCGCGGGTGTTCGGCGAGGCGAAGTGGCAGGAGCGGGCCCTGTTCACGCTGCAGCAGGAACTCAACCTGATCGACCCGGTGTGGGGTGGCATGTATCAGTACTCGGTCGGCGGCGTGTGGAACGACCCGCACTTCGAGAAGATCGGCGCGATCCAGGCCGGCGCGCTCGAGGCCCTCGCGCTCGCGTTTCGTCGCACCGGCGACGCCCGCTGGCGGACCGCCGCGCATCTGCAACGAAGCTACCTCCTCGAGCGCATGCAGCACCCGCAGGGCGGCTTCTATACCAGCCAGGACGCCGACCTCCAGCGCCCGGGTCAGCGGCCGGTGCTCGGCGTCGACTACTACGCGCTCGACGACGCCGGCCGGCGCGAGCTCGGCGTCCCGCGGGTCGACGAGAACCGCTACGCCGACCTCAACGGCCGCACGATCTTCGCGCTGTGCCGGCTGTACGCGGCGGTCCCGGGCCCCGACGGCAAGGACGACCTCGTCGCCCTCGCCGCCGCGCAAACAGCCGCCGAGCACCTGCTGCGCGCGCACCGTGACGCCAGCGGCGGCTTTCGCCACGCGGCCGGGGACCGCGGTCGATTGCACCTCGGCGACCAGGCCGCGGTCGGTCGCGCCCTGCTGGCGCTGTACCGGGTCACCGGCGACCCGCGCTGGCTCGCGGAGGCCGAGTCGCTCGCGAAGTTCATGCACGAGGCGCTCGCCGACCGCGAGCGCGGCGGCTTCTTCGCGCACACCGTCGATCCTGACGCCGTCGGCGTATTCGCGGAGCGTCGCAAGCCGTTCGAGGACAACGCCCTCGCGGCGCGCTTCCTGCTCGAGCTGCACCGCCAGGTCGATCACCTGCCCGCGCCGAGCCCCCACGGCGAGGCCGCGATCGCCACGCTACGCGCCGTGTCGGATCCGAAGCAGGTGCTCGCCGAGGGCCGCATGATCGGCCAGTACGCGCTCGCGCTCGCCGAGGCCAGCTTCACGCCGGTCGATGTCACCGTCGTCGGTCATCCGGGCGACCCGGCGGTGCTCACCCTGCACCGCGCCGCGCTCGCGCTCGACGACCCGCGGACGATCCTCGGCATCAGCCCGCCGGGCGCCCGCTACCCCGACGTCGGCGCGCCCGCCGTATATCTGTGCACAGACAACTCGTGCTCGTCGCCGGTCAAGGATGCCGCGAAGCTCCCGGCATCGGCCGCGAAGTTCCTGGCGACCGTGCCCTGACCAACTCCGCTTCCATCCGTGGTATCTGGGGTTTTGTGTGGTCGCGCAGGCTCCGCAGTGGCAACGGCGCCTCCGCGAATATACTGCCAGGAGCCCCCTGGGCGGCCTGAACGCGATACACCGCGCGCGTCACGTGACGCCCCGGGCAGACGTGGCACGGAAACTACTACCCAAGGAGCGCCATGCAAGTACCCGTTCAGATCACCTTTCATCAGCTGGACCCCTCTCCCGAAGTCGAGACACGGATCCATGAGAAGGTCGCCAAGCTCGAGCAATTCTACCACGGCATCGTCAGCTGCCGGGTGGTCGTCGAGCCTGCGGCGCACCAGCACGGCACCGGCCAGACGATCTTCTCGGTGCGCTTCGAGCTCGGCCTGCCCCACAACAAGACGATCGTCGGCGGCGGCTCCGGCACCAAGAGCGACGGCTTCGACAAAGTCTACACGGCCATCACCGCCGCCTTCGAGGCGACCAAGCGCCAGCTTCACGACCACGCCGAGAAGGAGCGTCAATTCGACGCCCCGCCCCTCGGCACGATCCCGCCGGGCTGACCTCCCGTCCGCCTCGGCTGCACGCCCTCAACGCGAGCCGCGAATGAGCCGGCGGACCATCCAGGCGAGCCCGCCGACCCCCGCGAGGAGCACCGCCCAGAGGATCCAGGGGCGCAGGATGGACCAGCGGCGGGTGGTGTCGTCGACTTCGATCCAGGGGCCGAGGGTGGCCGCGCCGAACATCACGCGGTCCTCCTCGCCCTCGGGGATCAATGCCACCTCCGGCAGCGCGCCGGGGCTCGCCGTCGACGAGCCGGCGTACAACGTGAACGGCGGCTCACCGCGCAGCGCAAACACGGCGGTGGCGAGGCGCGCGTGGACCACCAGCTTCGTGTTCGCGGGGTCGAGTGCGGGTGTGCGTGGGTCCGGGACCACGCGGACCTGGCCGAGCGTCGTCTGCAGCGCGAGCGGTGGCGAGGTCCGAATGTCGGCGCCCTGTTCGATGCGATAGAACACCTGCTCGCCGAGCGCACCCCACGGCTCGCTCGCCCGCGCGCGGGCCTCGAGGCGCACGGGCGCGACCACCGTGCCGGCGGTGAAGCGCAGGTCGAGCTGGCGCACCGGCAACGCGCCGCCGAGGTCGAAGATCAGCGCGCGACGCGAGCTCTCGTCGAGCATGTTGGGGTCGGCGGGTGCCGGGGACAGCACGAACTCGTCCGGTGGATCTTCACCGGCGATGACCGGCATCTCGTCGCCGGGCGCCGTCGAGATCGCCGTCGCACCGCGCAGCTGCGGCGGTGCGCCGGCGTCGGTCCAGACCAGGCGCAGGAACCGGCCTGCGCTCCCGGGCAGCGGCAGGCTCGGCTGCGTCAGCGAGCCCGACGCGGACGCCAGGGCCATCACCGAGCCGCGGCCGTGGCGACGCCAGGTTCGCAGGTCGTCGCTGGTCTCGAAGTCGAAGCGCGCGGTGAAGTCGGGCGGCCCGGACCACGCCAGGCGCAGCGTGTGTGGCGGCGACCTCGAGGCATGCTCGCCGAGGTCGATCAACCACCCGGGGGATCCCGCGGGACCGGGCGTTACGCCATCGAGGCGCCTGACGCTGATCTGGTCACCCGCGACCGTGATCTCGATCGGTGACGGCCACTCGCCGCCGGGCGCGGGTCGGGCCGGCAGCGGGTAGAGCACCGCGGCGCGCTCGAGGTCGGCCGTCACTTGCGGTGTCCGGGGCATGCGGAGCGCGAACGGCACCCGCTCGCCGAGCGCGTCGACGATCCTCAGGTCGCGCAGGTCGGGCTGCAGCGAGTGTGCATATGCGCTGGCGGGTAGGTCCAGGTGCATGAACGGCGCGGCGCGGAGCACCTCGATCGGGGCGCGCCAGCGAAACGTCGCCCCGGCATCGTCGGCGCGCGCCGGTCCGGCCTGCGCCGCGCATACGATCGCCGCCACGGACAGCCAGTCACTTCTCCGCATCGGGCCTCCCGGTCGCCGGCAGGGGCGCGACGAAGCCGATGACGAGCATCAGCACGCCGACGCCGATAAACGAGATGATCCGCGTGACCGTGCCCGAGGCCGCGAGGTCGACCGCCAGCAGCTTCAAGATCACCAGCGCGAGCAGCCCGGCGCCGACCATCCACGGCACCCGCGCCGCGCGGCGCACCGCCAGCCACATCACGATCAACGCGAGCATGGCCCACAGCAGCGTGAAGCCGGTCTGCACCGCCTGGGACGCGGCCATCGCGTCGGCGTCGAAGGGTACGCCGCCGTGGTGATGGAAGCCGCGGACCATCGCCGCGTTGAGCCAGAGAAAGCCGACACCCCAGAAGATCCAGCGCAGGGCCTCGACGCTGCCGCCGAGCGCCTCGCGGACCGCGTCGCTGCGCAGCCACAACCACGTCGCCAGCAACGCGACCCCGACCCCGAGGTCGAGCGGGCTGACCAGCGGCACGTAGATCAGCGGCGCCGCCGATCCATTCGACAGGAGATTGGCGCCCAGCGTCCACGCGAGCAGCCCGGTCGTCAGCACGGCGCCGGCGATCGTTCGATACGCCGCCGGTGCGGCCCGCACCGGCCAGAACCGGGCCGAGGCCGGGCGCGTCAGCCACAGCAGCAGCGCCGCCGGCACCGCGAGCCAGCCGAGCCACGCCCACGCGCTGCCGGCATCGCCCCAGGCCGCCGTGGTCGCCCGACCTTGCAGGCTCCCGAGCGCCGCCAGCACCAGCACACCGGTCGCGTGCACGAGGGTCTGACCCACGAGGGGCCAGCGCGGCGCGGCGCGCCACAGGACCACCACGTGGGTCAGCAGCGCCAGCGGCCACGCCCACCAGCCGCCCCACTGTCCGGGGCTGGCGAACGCCTC
>JAYUXQ010000600.1:0-4340 GCA_043752905.1 Nannocystis sp.
GCGGAGGTCGAGGTCGCCCGGCTTCTCCCAGGTGGCACGGAGCCAGTCCGGCGGCTCGATACCGGCGTGCCGGGTCAAAATTTCGATGAAGTCGTCGACCTTATATCCTGGAGATCGATAGATTTTTTCAGCGTTCGACCAGCCGCCGGTGCGCTCGCCTGCGGCGGTCCACAGGGCACAAAGTACGCCGTCGAGACCCGCACCCGCGGGCTGCTGCGAGCGCAGCCAGAGGTCGATGAGCAGGCCGACGAGGCTACCCTTGAGGTAGTAACTGATCGAGGCGTTGGGGCTGTCGTCCTGCGGGCGGTACAGCTTGATCCAGGCGTCGAAGCTGGCGTCGGCGATCGACTGGATGTGACGGCCGGGGATCTGGGCGAGTCGGCCGAGGTCGGCCGCGAGACGCTTCAGGAAGGCCGCGACCGGCATCTCGCCGGATCGCAGGACGCAGAGGCGGTCGTAGTAGCTGGTGAGGCCCTCGACCAGCCAGAGTTCGCGGGTGTAGTTCTCGCGTCGATAGTCGAAGGGGCCGAGGACCGCCGGGCGCAGGCGCTTGCCGTTCCACGCGTGGAACAGTTCGTGGGCGGCCAGCTCGAGGAAGTCGAGCACGCCGTCGTCGGTGTCCCCAGGATCTCCCGCGGCGCCCTCGTGGCGGATGGCTGCGGCGAAACGCTCGGGGTCGACGCCGAGGACGCTGCCGAACAGGTGCTCGAGGCCGCCACCGGCCCCGACCGCGGCGTGGACGATGAAGGTGTAGCGATCGTAGGGCCGGTCCGGCCAGGTGGCCTCGACCTGGGCCACGACGGCGGGCAGGCGACGCAGGACCCGCTCGGGCAGGGGCTCGCCCCAGACGGCGACCCTGAAGTGAGCGGCCGGGGCCGCGAGGGTGACGATCTGGAGCTGGCCGCACTCGATCGGGGTGTCGAGGAGGGTGTCGAGGTCAGGCAGGTCGAGCGCGAAGCGGCCCTGTGAGCGGCGCTCCTGGGCGGGGTCGGCGACCAGGCTGACGGCGTCCCAGCCGGGCGGCAAGGCGATGTCGACCGCGAAGGGACCGGCGATGTCGCCCGGGATCAGGAAGATCTGGGCCGGGTGGAGGAATGCGTGGGTCGCGTCGTGGTGGGCGGTACGGACGCTGAGCTCGTGGGCGTAGACGCTGTAGTCGATGCGCACGCGCTGGCCGGGGCGGGCGTCGATCTGCCAGGCGTCCTTGCGCAGCTTGGTCACCGCGGCCGGCTGACCCTCGACCTGGGCGGTGATGGAGCGCAGGTTGCGGGCATACTCGCGGAGCAGGTACGAGCCGGGGGTCCAGGCGGCCATCCACACGGTGCAGCGGGGGTCCTCGGACGCAGTGGAGGCGTCGAACTCGAGGCGGACGTGGACCAGGTGGGATCCCGGGGCGGGAAACGAGATCTGGTAGGTCACCACGGCCCGATACAATAGCAAGGGCGCGTCCGGGCACCGAGCTTTGTGCGCGCCGGGGCCCGCGGCGAAAAATTTTGCGAGGCGCCGGAAATCCCCGCCGGACCGGTTTCTAAGCAGACGTCCTTGCAACGGGAATCGCTTCGTCCCGCGCGCCCCCGACTTCGGTCGGGTGGGCCGACTCGATAACCGGGCAGATCCTCCGCACCTTGTGTGAACTGCACGCCGCAGGCACCCCGACACCCCGGGGGCTGCGGCGTGACGCTTTTAAGCGTGTCGCTTTTAAGCGTGTCGTGTCGCGGCATTCGCCGGACCGGGCAGTCGCAGAGCATAGCCCCCAAAGTCGAAAGCCCCCGGATCGTGAGATCCGGGGGCTTTCTTAAGTGACCCTGTCGGGAATCGAACCCGAGCTTTCGGCGTGAGAGGCCAACGTCCTAACCGCTAGACAACAGGGCCTTGAGGCCTAATTTCTCGTTTAATTAAAAAAGCATGCGCTTGTTCGGGGACAAGGATTCGAACCTTGATAGGCGGAATCAGAATCCGCAGTCCTACCATTAGACGATCCCCGAATGATTTTCGGGATCCGGGAAGTGCCCCGAGCGCGGGGGAATGTGCCCGGCCTTCCCCGCCGTGTCAAGCACGGGTTTGCGGCGGCGAGGCAAAGTTTTTCGGTGGCCAGGTCGCGGGCCAGGGAGCCGCGGTCGCTCGCCTCCTGGACCGCGGGTACGCTAGGGTCGGGCGCATGAGCACGCCTCGTGACCCCGTCTCTGCCTCGCCGCGCACGTGGCCGATGTCCAGGCTCGCGGGTGGCTGGACGCTGGCCGTGGCGCTCGCCGCTTGCACGCCGGCGCGCCCGGGGACCCATGAGAACCCGCCACCCGGAGACATCGCGGTGGCGACGCCACCCGCGAAGCCGAGCGAGCGATCTCTTCCGGCGAAGGACCCCAATGATCCGGCGACGGCGGTCGGGATCCACGGGGCGGTGGCCTCGGCGGAGGCGCACGCCAGCGAGGTCGGCCTGGCGGTCCTCAAGCGCGGGGGCAACGCGGTCGATGCAGCGATCGCCGTCGGCTTCGCCCTGGCGGTGACGCACCCGTCCGCGGGCAACCTGGGCGGGGGCGGCTTTATGGTCGTGCGCATGGCCGACGGCAAGGTCGCCGCGCTCGACTACCGCGAGGTCGCACCGGGCGCGGCGAGCCGCGACATGTACCTCGACGCGAAGGGGAACACGACGCGTGGCAGCCTCGACGGCGCGAAGGCGGCGGGGATCCCGGGCACGGTCGCCGGCATGGCGCTGGCGCATGAGCGCTTCGGGACGATCCCGTGGGCTGAGCTGGTCGCGCCGGCGATCCGGCTGGCGCGTGAGGGCCACACGCTCGACAGCTTTCACGCGGACGACCTGCAAAACGGCGCCGAGCGGATGACGAAGATCGGCTCCGCGGAGTCGGCGGCGATCTACCGCAAGTCCGACGGCGCCCCGTTCGCCGTGGGGGAGGTGTGGAAGCAGCCGGATCTCGCCGTGACGCTCGAGCGCGTCGCCGAGGACCCGCGCAATTTTTACGAGGGGCCGCTGGCCCAGGCGATGGCCGACAAGGTGAAGGCGCTGGGCGGGATCTGGACCGCGGAGGACCTGAAAAAATATCGGGCGATCGCCCGCGAGCCGATCGTGTTCCCGTATCGCGGCTTCGAGATCGTGACGATGCCGCCGCCGTCGGCCGGCGGCGTGGTGCTGCGCCAGTTGCTCGCCGCGAGTGAGATCCTCGGGATCCACAAGAAGCCGTGGCACAGCGTCGACGAGATCCACCTCTATGTGGAGGCCGCGCGCCGCACCTACGCCGACCGCAACTTCTTGCTCGGGGATCCGGCGTTCGTCGAGATCCCGATGGCGCGCCTGCTCGACGCGACATACCTGCGCGAGCGCCTCGCCGACGTCGACATCACGAAGGCGACGCCGTCGGATCGCGTCAACGCGGGGCTACCGGCGGGCAAGGAGTCGACGCAGACGACCCACTACAGCGTGGTCGATGACACCGGCAACGCGGTCGCCAACACGTACACGCTCAACACGAGCTTCGGGGCCAAGGTGGTGATCCCGGGCACCGGCGTGCTGCTCAACAACGAGATGGATGACTTCGCGGTCAAGCCGGGATCGCCGAACACGTACGGGCTGGTGCAGGGCGAGCAGAACAAGATCGTCGGCGGCAAGCGCATGCTGTCGAGCATGACGCCGACGATCGTGGTCAAGGATGGCAAGCTGCGCGCGGTGGTCGGTACGCCGGGGGGCTCGACGATCTCGACGACGGTGACGCAGGTGATCCGCGCGCTGCTCGACTACGACGTGACGCTCGACGTGGCGATCAAGGCGCCGCGCGTGCACCACCAGTGGAAGCCGGACCGCATCACCAGCGAGCCCGAGCTCGACGCTGCCACCGTCGAGGGGCTCAAGGCGCGGGGCCACGAGATGGCGCAGTGGCCGTCGATCGGTCACGCCAACTGCATCGAGGTCGACCCGAAGACCGGGGGCTACCGGGCGGTGGCCGACGTCGGCCGTGATGGCGGCAGCGCGGTCGCCTACTGACGGCTCCGATCGCCTGCGCGTGATGGTCGCGCCAGCCACGTGTCGGGGTCCGTGTCGATCCCGCTCGAGTTGATCGAGGCCGGGGTGCCGGTGCAGCTGTCCGCAGGAACAGGTCACGGGCAGGGGTTGCCCGGGTCATAAGGCACGCTGTCGTCGACATACAGCAGGGTCTTGCTGTCCGCGGAGGTGAACCCGGGGGTGTTCTCGCCGAGCGCAGCGAACGCGAAGAAGCGCTCGCCGAACATGCCCGCCTCGAAGTTGTCGGCGGCGAGCCATGGACGCCGGCGGCGACGTCGAACACGAGCTGGGCCTGCCCGGTGGTGCCCTGCAGGCAGGTCATGTCCGG
>JAYUXQ010000601.1:0-4336 GCA_043752905.1 Nannocystis sp.
CCCTTGCGACGGCGCGGCGCGGGAGCCTCCGCCATCGGCTGCATGGGCTGCGGGCCATAATAGGGCTGCGACTGCGGGCCATTTGGCTGGGGATATGGCTGGGGATATGGCTGGGGATACGGCTGGGGAGCGTAGTACGGCTGCGGGGCGACGGGGGCGGGGCCAGGTGCGGGGGCCGGGGCGAACTCGGGGGCGGGTAGCGGAGCTGTCTCCTGGGCCATGTACCCGGGGCCATGTGCGAAAGGACTGGCGAGCGCGGGGGCGGCGATGATGCAGCTCAGCGCAGCGGCGGAGAACGGAGCGACAAGGTTAAGCATGAATTTCTCCCGGTAAGGGGCGTGCGCCGAGGATGCACCCCGCCGCCACGGGCGTCCAGACGCGAAGTACCCGGGCCACAGCGACCGCGCGGCTGCGCCGGATCGGCCGGTCTTGGGTCCAGTTCGACGGACCTCGGGGCGCAGCGAGCGTCGTGGCGTCCGCGTTCACGGGCCTGGACGCGGGATCCAGACCTGGAGGTCCGCGCCCCCGCCCGGACGCGCGAGGGCCTGCGCGTCGCCGCCATGGGCGCGCGCGAGGTCTCGCACCAGCGACAGGCCCAGCCCGGTGCCCGGCGTGTGGGCAGTGCTCGCTCGTTGCACGCGAACGAAGCGCTGGAACACGCGCTCGCGATCGGCCTCGGGGATCCCCGGACCGCGGTCCTGCACACGGAGCAAGGCGCGGCCGGGCAAGCGCTCGAGCGTCACCTGCATGGTGCGATCGCTGGCGTCGGCGGCGTACTTGAGGGCGTTGTCGAGGAGGTTGACGACGATCTGCTCGATCGCCTGGGCGTCGAAGCGGACGAGCACGGGGTCGTCGGGCGCGAGCAATTCGACCGGCGCGAAGCCCTTGCTGGCGACGTGGCGGGCCTGGCCGGCGATCACGTCGCGCAGGTGCTCCCCGAGGTCGCCGGGGCGCAGGTCGAGCACGCGGCGGCCCTCCTCGAGCTGCGAGACGGCGAGCACGTTCTCGACCAGCCGACCCAGGCGCACGCTCTCCCGCACGAGGTCGTCGTGGATCGTGGCGAGGCTACCGGGCGCGACCAGGCCCTCCTGCAGCAGCTCGGCGTGCATGCGCAGGGTCGTCAGCGGGGTGCGCAGCTCGTGCGAGACGGCCGACACGAACGCGGTCTTTTGCGCCGAGAGCTCGTCGGCGCGGCGGGCCGCGCGGGCGACGATGACCATGCCGATCCCGACGACGCCGATCAGGCCGAGCAGCGCACCTGCCTGAAAGGCCAGGTAGTCGGGCGGCGGGGCCGGCTCGGCGAAGCACAGCCACACGCCCGCGAGCGGATCGGCCAGGGCATGGGGCGCGGCGCAGGCGTCGAGGTCGTCGACGACCTGCGGGGCGGCGCCGGCGGGCGCGTGGCGGGCGGCGACGGCCGGCAGCCAGGTGTCGATCATGTGCGTGCGGTCGAGCAGCACGCCCTGCACGGAGCCGGTCTCGGCGTGGGAGACCACGCGCTGCAGCACGAGATGGTCGCCGAGGCCGAGGTAGGCCATCGGTGTGTAGTCGACCTCGGCCTCCTGCGGCAAGGTCGGCTTCGGTCGCGGAGCTGTCCGATCCGACATGTCCCCGGGGACTGGTGAAGGTTTCGGCGGTGTGGCCCGCTGCTTCGGGGGTTCGCCGTCGCCCTGGACCTGCTGGGCGGCGATCTGCTGGAACACGGGCGCGGCGTCGTTGGCCTGGTCCAAGGGCACGTTGCGGGCTTGCTGGGTCTGGATCGCCTCCCAGCTGACCTGGTTGCGGCTGGTGACGGGGACCTGCTTGCGTGGGGTCTTTCGCGGGGTCGCGCCGGTCGGGTCGCTGAGCTCGCGGTAGACCTGGTTCGAGAGCTCGCCGAGGTTGGTCGTCAGCGGGGCGCCGGCGTCTGCGAGGCGCAGGTCGGGCGCGGGGGTCGGGGTGCCGAAGCTCAGCGCGCGCAGCGGGGCGAAGGCCGGCGCGCCGACGGTCTCGACGAGCATGCGGTGGCGAGGGGGACCTGGATCGGCGTCGTCGACAGGGTAGGGGGTCCGCACGCGCTCGCCCGGGTCGACCTGGAAGTGACCGAGCACGCGCGGGTCGTCGGGGTCGGCGGCGAGCGGCGAGACGGCGACCGCGTCGCCGGCCGCGAGCACCTCGGGCGGACTATAAAAATGGTTGTAGAGGTAGAACGGCCGGGCGTCCTCGCGCCGGCGCAGCTCCTCCAGGCCCTCGCGCACGGCGGCGGCGATGCGATCCGCGGCTTGCCGGCGTTCGGCGTCGTGTTCGCGGGCGAGGCCGGCCTGCTCGCGCAGTGAGGCGAGCAGCCAGCCGACCGCGAGCAGCACGGTCGGCAGCGCGACGCCGAGGCCGAGCGCGAGCACCCGCCGCAGGGCAGCGCCATGCAGACGAGCGCCGGGCGCCGCGTCCGGCGACCGCGGCGAGCGTGTCGAGCGTGTCGAGCGTGTCGACCGGCTCACACGGCCTCCGCCTCGAAGCGGTAGCCGCGACCGCGTACGGTGCCGATCCACGCGTCGCCGCCGGGCACCGCGCGGAGCTTGATCCGCAGCTGAAGGATGTGTACGTCGACGGTGCGCGTGCGGATGCTGCCGTCGTGATAGCCCCAGACCTCGGTGAGCAGCGCCTCGCGCGTGACCGCGACGCCGGGACGGGCGCGCAGGTACTCGAGGATCAGGCCCTCGCGCGCGGTCAGGTCGACCTGTCCTCCGGGCCAGGTGACGGCGAGCCGCTCGAGGTCGACGGTCGCGGCGCCGACGCGAAAGGTCGACTGCGCCGGGGCCGGCCGGGCCCGACGCAGCAGGCCACGCACGCGCGCGAGCAATTCACGGATGCCGAACGGCTTGGTGACATAATCGTCGGCGCCGGCGTCGATGCCAGCGACGACATCGGCCTCGGCGCCGCGCGCGGTCAGCATCAACACGGGGGTCAGGTCGCCGCGCGCGCGCAGGCGCTGGAGCAGCGTGAGGCCGTCGACGCCGGGCAGCATCCAGTCGAGCAGGATGACGTCGTAGCGCCCGGTCGCCAGCTTGATGAGAGCCTCGTGGCCGTCGGCGGCGAGGTCGAGCGTGAAGCCCTGCGTGCGCAGCAGCTCGACCAGGCCGTGCCGGATCGCGGCCTCGTCCTCGACGATCAAGACATGGGGCTCCTCGGCGCTCACCCTCGCAGCGTCGCAGATCCGGCGGGTGGGGGCGAGCGTGGCCGTGTAAGACCGCGGTAAAATCGCGGCGGCGGAGCCCGCGAGGGCTCGCGGCCACCGTCGACCCGCTGCCGGCCGGCGCGTACGGTGACGCCCATCGCGGTCGGCGCGGAGTTTAACGGGCCTTGGCGGCCCTCGCTGCGGTCTTGCAGGGCACGCACCACCAGCCCATGCGCACGTAATCCGGCCGGGCGTCCCAGGTATGACCGGCCGCGCAACGCCAGCGCAGGGGGACGCCGGAGCCGCGGTAGGTCCTCGACAGGCACGTACCGCCGAAACTGGCGGCGGTCTCGTGCATGTCGGCGAGCGTCAAGCGCGGTTGATAGCTGCGCGTGACGACGCTGCACTTCCGGCACCAGCTGCCGCGAATGATGTGACTCGCCGATGTGGCCCAGGTGTGGCCCTCGGCGCACCGCCAGCGCATCGCGGCCTGGCTGTTCGCGTAGCGGCGCGAGAGGCAGACGCCACCACGCTCGACGGCGAGCCGCTGTAATTCGACGAGCGACCACGGCGTACGGCCCTCGCAACGCTGACACCAGCGCCCACGACGAACGTCTGCGATCGTACGCAGGAATTCGTGGCCCTGCTCGCAGCGCCACCACAAATGATCTTTGTAGTGGTCGTAGTGGGTGGTCACGCAGGTGCCGCCCGACGGGCGGGCGATGGCGGCGAGCTCTCGCCGGGTTCGCAGGCCGCGGCCGCGGCAATACGGACACCAGCCGCCCATGCGGACCTGATTCGGTCGCGCCATCCACTCATGGCCCTCGGCACAGCGCCAGGGCATCGGGTCATTGGCGTGCACATAGACCAGCGCCAGGCACTGCCCATGCTTCGCGCGGGCCCATTCGGCGCAGTCGGCGAGGCTACGTCGTATGTGGCCGTCGCAGCGCGAACACCATCGACCGGCGAAGATCCGCATCGGTCGGGACATGAAGTGGTGGCCGGTACCGCACTTGAACTCGAGCGCCGTCGAATTGTTGAAGTACACAGAAGAAAGAAGCTCGCCGTTGTAGATCCGGGCGATCTTCTGTAGTCGGGCGAACTGCGTGAGTCGCTGCTCCTCGTGGCCGGCCATCGCATAAAGTTTCGCCGTTTTGGGGCGCGAAGTCGAGCGCCCGCCGG
>JAYUXQ010000602.1:0-4335 GCA_043752905.1 Nannocystis sp.
CGGCCCGGACCCGCCGTCCGAAGTCGCGCGCCGCGGCTGCGATCGACCGCGAACGGGCGCGTTGTGGGTACATCGAGCGCCGATCCGTGTACTTGCGCGCATATCGGATCTCGCCGCGACAATGCCGGTTGACCGGACCCCGCCGTCCCATACAATCCCTGCCATGGGCGTGCGGCGGGCAAAGAATGGGGTCGGCGAGGTGGCTGAGCGCATCTGGGGCGAGTGCACTGCGTACCGCCTCCGGGTGATCAACCGCGCTGTCAGTCGGATCTACGACGATGCGTTACGACCGTATCGCCTGCGCATCGCCCAGCTCAACACGCTGGTCGTCGTCATGCAGACCGGCGGCCTGACGCCCAACGACCTGTCGCAGCGCATGCACATGGACGCCTCGACCGTCAGCCGCAACGTCGAACGCATGTGCAAGAGCGGCTGGCTCGAGCTCGCCGACATCGACGACGCCCGCTCGCACGAGATCCGCATCACCGCCAGGGGCATGAAGCTCATCGCCGACGTCGCCCCCGCCTGGGAGTCCGCGCAGCAGCAGGCCGCCGATCTGCTCGGCGCCCAGGTCAGCAAGGCCATCGCGCGCGGCGGGGACAAGCTCGTCGCCGACGGCGAACGCTAAAGCCCCGACCGGTCCGGCCATCGGCGGAGATCCCGGCCGTCGCCCACGTATCCGCAAAGTACCGCGGGGAATGAAGGAGGGCGCCCCGGGGTACCGGAGTGGCAGGCCCGACCGAACGCCCGGACCCGCGAAACAACGACCCACCCGGCATTCCAGGCACCCCGCAGGACTTCCAGGCCGCGCAGGATGCGCCACAGACCCCCGGATAGCCCCCGGATAGCCCCCAGACATCTTCAAAGATCCGCCCGCGGTCGACCCGGAGTCCGTCCAGGGTCCGTCCCAGGTCCGACGCGGGTGGTTGTCACGACGCCCGGACTTCTGCATGCTGGGGACTCCGTGCTCGCGCCTGCTCTGTCGCTCCTGCTCGCGATCGTCGCGCCTGGACCCGCCCAGGCCGTGCCGACGTCCGCGTCCACACCGACGCCGACCGTGGCCGAGCCCGAGGCGAACCCGGCCCTCTCGCCGGCCTCGCCGGCCTCGCCGGCCTCGCCGGCCTCGCCGGCCTCGCCAGTCAGCGAGGTCGCGCCGGTCCCCGCGCCGGCCCCTGCGCCCACCATCATCTACGCTCCGACGACGCCCGTCGCGCCGCCGCCGGTGACACCGGAGCCGGTCCGCACGCCGCCCCCCGAGTTCGGTCCGTTCTTCGTCGCCGAGCCCACCTCGGAGACCGCCGCCCCCAACGGCCCGCGCGTGACGGATCCCCCGCGCTTCTCGGTCGGCGGTGGTTCGTTTTGCTTCGTCGACGACGCCCGTTGCAAGTCGGCGCTGATCCTGACCGCCGACATCGGCATCGGCGTCAACATCGTCGGCGGCACGCGCACGCCGGACCTGCCCTACGCGCAGTTCACCTTCCGTGGCGGCCTCGTGTTCAAGCCGCTGACGATCGGCCGCAAGGACGCCTGGCACCCGTGGGGCGTCGGTCTGCTCGGCAGCTGGTCGCGCGGCACCGGGGCGCCCTCGCGGGAGTCCGCGGTCGTCTCGCCGCACACGGACACCTGGCGCGTGCTGCTCGTCAATCAACTGTGGCTGTCGAAGCGCCGCAACGGCTTTCACCTCGACGTCGACCTCGGCATCATCCGCTCCACCGTGCTCGGCGGCGACAAACAGTTCACGGGCAGCAGCGCCGGCATCTCGGCCAACTGGGGCGGCTGGGGCGGTATCTTCTTGAGCGGTGACTTCCTCGATCACGACACGCGCGTCGTGTTCGGCTTTCGCGGCCATGGCATCGCCACCGCCCCCGCGATCGGCCTGATCTTGCTCGGCCTGCTCGCCGGCGGCGCGCTGGGAGGTGGCCAGTGAGCCTGCTTGTCACGAGCCTCCTGCTGACCATCGCGCAGCCGGCGGCTCCTCCCGTGCAACGCCCGGTCGCGCCGGCCACCGCGCCGGCCACCACGCCGGCCACCACGCCGGCCACCACGCCGGCCACCACGCCCGCGCCCGTGCGTGCCCCCGCGACGATGTCCACCCCGACGACGCAACCCGTCGCCCCTGCACTGACGCCCGACGTACCCGCGGTCGACGTCGCCGCACAACCACCTGTCCCTCAGGACATGCCCGCCGTGCCGGCCGTCCCCGTCGCGCCCGAGGCCGGCCCGCCCTTCTACAAGCCGGCGGACATGCAGGCGCTGCGGCAGCGCCACGGCCTCGAGGCGGCGCCGCCGACCATCGAGCGGAGGCCGGTGTTTCGTTGCTGGGTCGCCGACCCGACCTGCGGCTTCGTCGTCGAGCTCAACGCCACCAGCGCGTACGCCTTACGGGTCCAGCAGGGCAGCGTCAACCAGCCCAACGACTTTCGCCGCTGGAACTCCGCCCGCGTGCAATACGACGTGTGGTTTAGCATCCCGACGATGGTCGAGACGCGCGGCAAATTCCGTTACACGCGCCTGAGCCTCGGGCCCAAGGGTGGCATCGTCGCCAGCGACAACAAGGACATTTGGGGCAACGTCGGCATTGCCGGCCGCTACTGGTTCTCGCGCAAGCGGTTCGCTCCGGCGCTCGAGTTCACCAGCGCGTTGGTGTTCAAGGTCGCGGGCATCAACCGCGCCGGCAACTTCGACAACGTCCGCGGGCCCATGGGCTTCACCGCCGACATCGGCATCGGCATCGGCGGCTTCGGGTCGATCATCGTCGGCGGCCAGTTCGACAGCCCGCTGGCCCGCGAGGACGTCCCCGACGTCGAGCGCGTCTCCGCGGCCGGCATGTTCTTCCTGGGCTTTCGCGGCAACATCGTCTGGGGCGCCCCGGCCGCCATCGCCGTCGGCACCCACGCGGCCGCCACCCGCTCCGTGCGCTCGCCCTGAGCGCACCCGCGCGACCAGGCCGCCATCTCCAGGCCGCCATCTCCAGGCCGCCGTCTCCAGGCCGCCATCTCCGGGCCGCCATCTCCAGGCCGTCATCTCCGGCGACCGATCGCCGCGGCTACGGCGTCCCGCGGCGATCTCCTGCCATCTGTGGGACCGCTGTAATCTGACGGTCGCTCGCGTTGCATACCGGGTGTCCATGGTCCAGCCAGGCTCACATCTTCGACCCGTCTCCGCCGACGGCGCGCCCGAACGCTCCGGCCCCGCCGCGAACGCGTCGACCGTCAGCCCCGCCGAGCAGACCCTCGAGCTGGTCCAGCGCGCCCAGGCCGGCCAGATGAACGCCTGGTCCAAGCTCTACCAGGACAACTTCGAGCGCATCTACCGGCACGTCCGCGCCCTCACCGGCGACCCCCACCTCAGCGAGGAGCTGGTCCAGGAGACCTTTGTGCAGGCCCTCCTGCGCATCTCCAGCTTCGACCGCCGCTCGACCTTTAGCACCTGGCTGCACGGCGTTGCGATCAACGTGGTGCGCAACCACTGGCGCTCGCAGAAGAGCACCGCCAAGGCCCACGCCAGGCTCGAGGTCGTGCGCTCGATGGACGCCCCCGGCGACGAGCCCGGCGTGACCGTCCACCGCCAGCAGCGCGTGAAAGCCCTGTACGCCGCCCTGGAGACATTGCCCGACCCCCTGCGCGTCGCCTTCGTGCTGCGCGACCTCGAGGGCCTGAGCCCCGAGGAGGCCGCCCACCGCCTCGAGATCACGCCGGGCAACCTCGCCGTCCGGGCCACCCGCGCCCGTCAACGCATCCGCAAGCAGCTGGTCGCGTGGGGCGTGCTCGCCAGCGACGCGGAGGGCAGCCCATGACTCGCGACCTGTCCCCTCGACCAGACGACCTCGACGCCCTCGTCCGTGACGCCCGCGACGAGCTCGCCGACGCCATCACCTGTGAGCTGCGAGACATCGCCCCCGACTTCGCCGCCGTCGTCGAGGCCGCCCACGCCCGCGACCCGCGACGCATTGACAAAGCCACCTTGACCGAGGCCCTCGCGCTCGCGCCGGTCGTCGTCCTCAACAGCGACAGCTCGCAGCGCCTGACCGCCCGCGGCCACGCCGAGCTCGCCGCATTGCTCGCCGAGGCCCGCGACGAGGTCGACGCCGAGCTGGCCGCCCTGCGCCGCAAGGGCCTGCCCCCCGTACCTGTCCCGAAGACCAGCCACACCGCCAGCGCACCGCGGCGCAACGGGGCCGTGTGGCTGTCCGCGGCCGCCGCTGCCCTGCTGATCGCCGTCGCCTCGCCGATGCTCGCCACCCGCTTCGAGGCCGCCCGCGACAGCAATCAGGCCCCCTGGTGGGAGCGCGCCAGCGACACCACCCGCGAGGCCGTGTGGCGCGAGGCCGCCACG
>JAYUXQ010000603.1:0-1649 GCA_043752905.1 Nannocystis sp.
GTATTCATTGGATTTTATGGATATTGTGCGTTGACTCGCGGTCTGGAGGCGACAACTTTGGTGGCCGCGACGATGGCAGTAGACAACCAGGTTGACACCCCGGCGGGGCGAAACGTAGCCTCGCGCGGCCGTGGACACCTGGGACCTGATCGTGATCGGCGGCGGGCCGGCGGGCACCACGGTGGCCGCGATCGCGGCCCGCGGGGGCATGCGTGTGCTGTTGCTGGAAGCCGACGTCCACCCGCGCGTACACGTCGGCGAGAGCCTGCTGCCGGGCATCATGCCGATCCTCGATCGCATGGGCGCGCTCGCCGAGGTCGAGGCGGCCGGCTTCACGCCGAAGACCGGCACGACCCACTGGCAGTGGGGCGCCACGCCGCGCTGGGACCTGTGGTTCTCCGACACCGACGCCTACGACCACGCCTACCTGGTCGACCGCGCCCGCTTCGACGCGATCCTGTTCGCGGCCGCGGGTCATGCCGGGGCCGTCACGCACACGCACGCGGCGGCCCGCGCTTTCATCCGGGAGGGCGAGCGTTGCGTCGGCGTGCGCTGGCGACGTCGCGGCGAGGATCACGACCACGAAGCACACGGCTTCGTGATCGACGCCTCGGGTCAGGCCGCGTTGCTCGCCCGCCAGCTCGGCCTGCGTGACACGATCGCCGGCCTGCAACACCAGGCCTCGTGGGCCCACTATGAGGGCGCCGGCCGCCTGCCCCCGCCCCGCGAGCACCAGGCGCTGTTCGTCGCGGAGCGCGACCACTGGCTGTGGCTGTTCCCGCTGTCGCCGACGCGCGCCTCGGTCGGCATGGTCCGCCTCGACCCCGGCGATACCAGCGAGGACGACGACACCCGCGCCGCCCGCTTCGAGTCCGCCGTGCAGGGCAGCGCGCTGTTCTCCGCGGTGCTCGGCGCGGCCGACCGCGTCACCCCCGTGCGAACCCAGCGCGACTGGAGCTACCGCATGCGCAGCGTCGCCGGTCCCGGGTGGTTGCTGGTCGGCGACGCGGCGGGCTTTATCGACCCCGTGCTGTCGACCGGCGTGTTCCTGGCGATGCACGCCGGCTTTCACGCGGCCGAGCTGCTGCTGGCGCGCCACCGCGGCGAGCTCGACGAGGCCACGCTGACAGGGCGCTATCAACAGCACCACGCCGAGCTGTTCGGCGACCTGCTGCGAATGGTCCGCTTCTATTATCAACAGACCCTGACGCGCGACGACTACTTCTGGGAGTCGAAGCGGATCCTGCTGCGCGAGGACACCGAACTTCGCCCGCAAAAGGCGTTCCTGATCCTGACCAGCGGCCTGGTCCGCAACCTCGCCTACGAGGCCGTCAGCGACGCGGCGCAGGCCCGCCGCGCTGCCCGACTCGACGGCGCCGAGATCGGCGAGCACGACCCCGCGCAGCTCGGCTTTGTCTGCTTTCACGTCACGTTCACGGGCCAGGGCGAGCCCGCCGCGCTGTATTTATTGATCGAGCCGAAACGTGCGGCCGAGCCGACGCTGTTTCGCACCCGCAACTGGCACATCAACTGCCTGGCCCCGCACTTTCAAAATGACCCGATCCGCGAGCCCGCGCTCGCCGGTCCGCTGCGCGCCGTGGCGGACACCCTGCGTGGACTCGACGACCGCGACGAGGCGCTCGCCATGT
>JAYUXQ010000604.1:0-4333 GCA_043752905.1 Nannocystis sp.
GCGAGCTGCGCGCCGGCCAGCTGCGGCGACGGCAAGGTCCAGGTCGGGGTCGAGGTCTGCGACGACGGCGACGCCGACGAGACCAATGCATGCACCTCCCTGTGCCTTGCGCCCGCCTGCGACGACACGATTAAGAGCGGCGATGAGAGCGACGTCGACTGCGGCGGCGCCTGCGATCCTTGCGGCGTGGACGCGGCGTGCGTGGTCGTGTCGGACTGCGCGAGCGGCTTTTGCAACGCAGGAAAGTGCGCGATCGCGGCCAACTGCGCGGCGATCAAGGCGGCCGCGCCCGATGCACTCTCGGGGGTCTATACGATCGACCCCGACGGCGACGCGGGCGAGCCGCCGTTCGACGCCTACTGCGACATGGTCACGGACGGCGGCGGCTGGACGCTGGTGCTAAACCTCGACACCTCGGACGGCCACGTGATGTGGTGGGGCAACCCGAATTGGACCGATGGCACGGGCCACGGCGCCGCCGCCACCGCTCGCACCGCCGATCACGTGAGCGTCGGCTGGAAGAACTACGCGGGCGCCAAGGAGATCCTGCTAATGATCCACAACGAGGGCACGACGATCGGCTGGCGATCGTTCAACAAGATGACCCAGGAGCCGATGCTCACGCACGTCAACGCCGGCGACAACGTCCTGATCGGCTCGGACAAGAGCAACAGCATCGCGGGGGTCTGGGCGGGCGAGCGGCTGGTACGGCTCTCCACGGCGCTGTACGCCAACCGCTGCGTGACCACGGGCGGCTCGTGCACGAGCGGAGCGGCCGGCTCACCCGACGGCGACCGCATCGGATCGATCCAGGCGACGCCCGCGGACAACATCGGCGGCGGCCTCGGCAACTGGCACGACATGAACTACTGCTGCAACGGTAACCACGGCAACGGCAAGGTGTGCAACGGCTCGGCGTTCCGTACCGCGTCGGAGGCGCAGTCCGGGTGGGCGCCGTGTTACGGCGGCAACGGGCACTTCGGCACCGACACCTTCGCGCCCGCCCCCAATACCTGCAACGATAACAACTGCGCCATGGCGAACTGGTCGGCGACCAACGGGCTTACCTACGACTATTCGTTGATGCTGCGCTGAACTTTCGCGGGCAGGGACGCGCCCGACGTGCCCGGGCACCTGCGTCTCACGTTCGATCTCGTGCTGCCGGTGCCTGGCCGCGGCCCGCGATGATCGGTCCGCTGCGTCGCGTTCGGGCAGCGGCCAGCCGACGGGCTGGCACTGATGCTATGCTCGCCCGCGATGTCCGTGTTCGACGATCCCAAAGGGTGGGCCAGGGCCCAGGCGCAGCGGCTGCGGGACGACCCGAAGGGCTGGGCACGCGAGCGCGCGGATGAGCTCAAGGGGATGGTCGACGTGGCGCCGTTTAGCGACGAGGCGCTGGGGCGCGAGCTGGCCGCCCTGCGGGCCCGAACGGAGGCGCGGGGCTCCCTGAAGCCGGAGGAGCGGCAGCAGCTGCACGACGATCTACTGGCCCTGCACGACCGCCTGAGCCCCGGCGGAGCGGCTGCCAGCGGGGCGAAGATCGGGCTGGCGGCGGCGGTGCTGCCGGTGATCGGCATGGTCACGGGGCCGCTGATCGGCGCAGGGTATGGGGTATATCGCTCGTCGCGGGCCGGCGCCGCCCGGGACGAGGTGCAGGCGCTGCTGCGGCAGCTGGCGAGCGGGTGAGCGATCCGTCGAGGTGAGGCCACGCCGCGCTCACAGCTTGGCTGCGACGTGATTACGCTTGGCGACGACCGTGGCGCGTAGCTCCTCGACGGCGGCCTGCCACTGCGCCACGGTGATGCCGTTCGGGTCCTCGGCGACGGCCTCGTCGACGATCGCGGTCAAGGCGTCGATGCGGGCGTTGAGGGCGGCGACCGAGAAGTCGCCGGCCAGCAGCGCCTGGCTCTCCTCGACGTAGCGGTCCCACAGCTGGGTCGCCATGCGGCGGATGAAGTCGTCGCATGCCGGGGCGCGGCCCTGGATCCCGAGGAAGATGTCGATCGGGGTGCAGTCGGCGTCGACGGCGTCCCAGTCGGGCATGCCGTAGTTCGTACGCACGGGGCTCGGCTCCTCGAAGCTGTGGTCGAGGTCCCAGGCGATGAGCCACACGCGATCCTCGGCGGTGCTCTCATACCAGTAGTAATTGTGATTGGTGCAGGGCTGGTCCTGCACGCAGTACCAGGCGACGATATCGTCCCAGGAGTCCACGAGCCGCGCGACCGCCATGTATCGCATCAAATAGTCAGCGCCGATCCACGCCTCGACGACGGCGGCGAAGCCGGCGTCACCGGCCTGGGCGAGCGCGTCGGCGAAGCGCACGATCCGGTCCGCGCTCGGGGCCTCGTTCTTGTTGGTCTCAAGCGCGTCGAGATATGGCTGCTCGGTCGCGTGGACCGGCCACACCTCCTTGTAGAGGTTACCCTCGCCGCCGTCCGGGAAGCGCTCACGCGTGAAGCGGCCGTCGATCTGCTCGATGACGGCGAACAGACCAATGAGCTCGCCGTTGACGACCATGCGAGCGTAGGCGGTGCGCGGCGCGGCGACCCCGAGGTCGCGAAACAGCTTGTAGCCGATCGCCTCGCGCATGCGCGTCCTGTCCTTCTCCATGGCGTGGAAGTTGAGGGTCTTGAGCCCATAAAAGCGGCCCTCCTCGTCGTATTCATCGAACGAGAGCTTGATCGACAGCTTGTCGCAGATCAGGTTGCCCATGCCGTCGAAGCACAGCTTCAGGCTGCCGACCGAGCCCTTGTAGCGGACCGCGGCCTGATCGACGACCTCACCCTCGAAATGCAAGGTCGCCGGGACGTACTGCTCCAGCAGGGCATTCTCGCCGAGCCACGCCCAGTCGGCCGGGGCGACGTCGATCTCGTAGGTCCGCAGCACGGCCTCGTCGAACAGGAAGGCCTCGTCGATCACCTCGCCCGTGGTCCCGGTCCCGGTCTCCGCGCCGGTGGTCGGCGTGGATGTGGCGCCCGCGCTGGTGCTGTCATCGTCACTGCTGGTGCCGGGCCCCGTGGGCGAGTCGCTCCCGGTCGTCCCGGTCCCGGAGGTGGCCGTCGCCGCGTCGGTCGCGACCTCACCGGCGATGGTTGGTTCGGCGCATCCGAGCGCCGAACAAACCGTGAAGATCCCGCAGAGCCTGGATGTGCGCGCCATGACCCCGAGAGACCAGCAGAGCGGGTTTTCATGGCGCTGGCAAGCACCCTCCGTCTGCCGGGAGCACTTTCGATCACGCGTGCGATCGGACGACGCCGCGCGGCCGGGCTTCAGGTCGTGCCCGTGCCGGTCGTCTGCGGCACGCCATCGTCGGGCTCCTGCCCGGTCGTGTCGGTCTCACCGGTCGAGGCGCCGGTACTGCTCGCCTCCGCTGGACGCGGTCGCCTATCCTGTGCATTGATGGTCCCATCATGCCAGCGGTCGCACTGCGCCACGTCCTCGTCACTCTTCTGCCCCTCGTGCTCACGGCCTGTCCGAAGCCCGGGCCTGCGCCCACCAGCGTCGCCGGCTCCTCGGTGGCGCCCGTGACTGCGCCTGCGTCCGCCGCGATCTGCATGCTCGGTGACCTCCGCGTCGACATCCAGCAGCGCATGACGCACGACGACGGCATCACCGCCCTGCTCGAGGACCAGCGCATCGGCGACACCCCCGTCCTGTTCACCGCCCAGCGCGACGCGATCGCCAACCACCAGCCTGGTGACGACCCCGGCGCTCGCCCGCGCGTCCCCCGGGCGCCGCAGGGCCTGATCGTCGCGCGCGGGGCCATGGTCACGCAGACCCACGACGACCTCTATTACGTGCCCCGGGAAGGCGGCGCCAAGCCGACGCAGACCGGCACGCGCCGGGAGGAATACACCTTCTTCCTGGCCGACGCCGCGTGGGACTGCTCGCGCGTGGCCGTCGCTGTCCGCGATCTCAAGCTCGGAGAGGGTCAGCCCAGCGCCGCCGCTTGCCTGGCCGACAGCGTCCGTGACACCTGCACGCCGGTGCCCTTCGACGCCTGATATTTCTTTGCCAGGATGTTCCCCTCCGCGTGGGAGGTCGCCCCGAAGTCCACCTCACCGGCGACCTGCCACACGATATTGTCGGCCTGAGCGCCGCCGCTGAGGATCATCTTCTGACCCGCGCTCATCTCGAGGTCGCCAGTGATCTGGAAGATCCAGACCGCGCGCTTAAGCGGTTCAAAGCGGCGCTTAAGCGGTTCAAAGCGGGAATTCGGGGGCGAGGGTGAGTACGGAGGGGCCCGGTGAGCTGCGGCGGAGCCCGCGGTCGTGGGATTTTGGCACGGTCCTGGGGGCGAGAGGAAGCGCGCGCATGACGAAGCATCCGGCCA
>JAYUXQ010000605.1:0-10603 GCA_043752905.1 Nannocystis sp.
GGGCACGACCTCGCAGTCGTCACCGACGGCCAGGTGGACGCCTCCGCAGGCATCGAGGCTCGCGCGAGCGACGGACGGGATCGCCAGGAGTAGCGCGGCAGCGGTGAGAGACACAACGATCTGAGTGTGCTTCGACATGATTGTTCCTTTGGTGAGGGCAGCGCATCGTGTTCCTTCGGCCATGTCTCAAAAGACCTGTCCCAAAGTTCACGGCGCCGCGTTGGGCAACCATGGATTTTTTTCCCGAGGGGGCAATGAGCCACACTTCCTCTGATTCAGCGTGGACGTCCACACGACCGCCCAGAACTTCGTTTATCGACGTTCTGACGGAGCGGGTGGCCCGCTGTGACGACGAAATCTTTCGTCGATCGCGTCGCCGGATTTTGCGTGCTTGACAAGCGCCCTGGACGCCGAGATTTTTTGCGTTCGACGCGACAACCTCGAACAGGATCGCGGCCATCACGACCACACATGGCGAGCGTGACGGGCCACGTTGAATGATGCGAAACGGCAGTTCTGCGGACGACGGCGGTCCGCATCGAGTTGGGGGTCTGGGACGCAGCGAGGCGCAAGGAGCAGGTAGAGTAGCCTGCCGCTAACGCGTCGCCACCGTCACGATGACCATCAGCGATCCCGCGTTCTCGCCCCTGGTCACCTGCGTCACCCCGAGACCCATGACCATCCCGGACGATCGCTCCTGCCAAACCTTGAGCCCGTCGAGCGCAGAGAAGCTCGGCGCGAGCACCTCGTGGTGCTGTACCGTCTTGTATGGCAGCGCGGCGAGTGTGGCGTCGTAGGCCGCCTCCGCGGCCTTCTTCTTGCCCGCGGCGATGCCCTCGGCCAGCTTCTGCGAATTGGGAAACAGCGCCGGATCCCACGTGATCGCCGGCAGCCCGCCCGTCTTGCGAAGTTGATCGACGCGGCTCTGCAGCGCCGCGACCGGGTCGGCAGGCAGGTCGCCGCCGATCTTCGCGTAGAAGTTCTGCGTCAAAAAGATCGGCCGCGGCGCCCCGGCGGCCGACGTCTCCGGCGCGCCGATCACGGCCCCGATGCCGACGTGCGTCACGTCCGCCGACAGCATATTGATCCGATGCCCCGGGCTCGCCATCAGGCTCTCGTGGATCCCACGCGGCCCGTACCCACGCGCCACGTTCTCTCGCAACACCGCCATCGCGATGCCCGCGCGGCGAAACCGGGCCTCGACGTCGCCCGTGCGCGGCGAGTCGTGACCGACGAAGTTGTTGGCCAGCATGTCCTGGCTGTGCGCCTCGGCCACCGCAGCCGCCGCGTTGTCCCACTGCAGCGCCGCGAGTCCCTGGCGCGTCCGTTGGTTATTGAGCGCCGTGAAGTTGGAGCGCGCGACGTCGAGGGCGTCGACCTCCGGCCCGACCTCCTCCACCTCGACACGCAGCGTCCGTGGCGCCTGCACGCCGCAGTACACCGGGAAGTTGGCGGTGACCTCGGGCCCGTAGATGCCCTCGGCGAGCACCTCGACCTGATAGGCCCCGCGCCCGCGGTCGCAGGTCAGCTCGGCGCGAAACTCGTTGCGAGTCACCCGCGCCGGCAGCGTGAACCACTTGCCCTCCGCGTCGACCACCTCGACCGAGGGCTTGCTGCGCTTGCCGAGCAGCCGGCCATGCAACGAGATCTTGCCGCCCACCGGCGCCTCGGCGGCGAACGGGTCGAGCTGCACCCCGCGATCCGACACCGCGACGATGATGCGGGTCGCACCACCCGGCAGCACCGACGTGCCGGCCCCGAACCACCGCGCCCCGCCTCCGCCGAGCAGCCCCTCACGCACCGCCTTCACCGTCGACCCCAGCGCCTCACGACACGACGCGCTGACCTGCGCCCCGCACGGCGCACCACCCGCGGGCAGCTCGACGACCGCCAGCCGCGGCGGCGGGTCGACCAGCCCGACCCACGCCATCACCCCGTCGAGCAGCCCCGACGGCACATTGCTGCCGTTGGGCGCGCTGCGGGCCAGCTCGCGCGCCGCCCGGCTCAACCCCGGCTCGTGGCGCAGGCCCCCGCCGACGAGCCCATCGACGAGGACCTGCTCCGCCGCCGTCAGCGTCTGCTGCACCGGCGTCCCGTAGCGGTCTGCTGGCGCCGTCGGCAGCCGCACCTCGACCACGTCCACCGAGATCCCGCGCACCACCGGCGAAGACGTCGCCCCGTCCGCGAGCACCTCGGCGCGTCCGCCGGTCCCGGTCCGTCCGCCGCCGGTCGGCCCGGCCGCGCAAGCTGTCCCGAGAGACAGGGTCCCCAACACCAACCCCGGCACCAGCAACCCCGTCCTCACCTTCATTCTGATCACCGGCGTCAGTATGCAAGCAACTCTGGCGGCGCGCATCATTGCAGTTCGAGCTCCGCGGCGTTGGCCCAGGCGTGGAAGTCCGGCGCGCGCGTCGGGCTCAGGGCCAGCGCGTCGGTGCGCTTGCGGTCCGGGCGCTCGAGCCGGAACGCGTTGATCCGCAGCTTCATTCCTGGCACCGGCGGACACGCGATCGCCGTCTCCCGACACAGCTCCTCCCACGGGATCGCCAGCTCCGTCGACCACCCGACGTCGCGGTCGCCAGCCGCGTTCACCGTGCCGCGCGCGACCACGGCCGTGCGCCACGCCGAGTCCCACGCCTCGTCGCCGTCGCGGTAGCGCGCGAAACGAGCGTCGAAGGTCACCCCGCGCGCCGACACCTCGTACTCGAGATACCGCGTCCCGTCCGCGCCCGCCGCCACGAACAGCTCGAACGCCTCCTGCTTGTAAAGTGGGTCGTCCTGCGCCGCGTACTCCGTCCACAGGTCCAGATCCGGCAGGCTCGCCGCGACATACAAAGACTCCGCGTCCCACCCGACCCGCACCGTCGTGCCGCGACCGGCCGCCAGCGCGTCGTCCCCGAGCGCCCCGGGCTCGGTCGCCGTCGCACCCGGATCCGGCTCGCCCTCGAGGCTCGTCGTCAACACCTGCGCCGGCCTGGCCCACGCCGCCTCCTCGACGCGCCCATCGATGATCACCCCCTTCACTCCCGGCGCGAGGATCTTCGTCGGCCCAACCACGACGGCCACGACCCCGAGCACGCCCGGCCCGCGATCCACTCTCGGGCCGCCACGCACCGGCACCGCATCCGTCCCATCACGCAACTCGACGAGCACCACCGCATGCATCGCGTGCCACTCGCCCGGCACCTCGATCGTCGCGCTCGCCGAACCATCGCCCACGCTCGCCTGCACCCAGCGATCGCGCGGGTCGTTCACCGCCGCGATCGACCGCCGCGACTGCCCCGCGACCTCCTGGCGCCCGGCCGCCCGCGGCGCTCGCAGCCCGACCCACAGCGCCTTTCCGGCGATCCCGCGCGCCGCGAACTGCACATGCAACACCTCCCCGGGCCGCGCCATCGCGGGCGCAAACACGCGCGGTCCCACCACTGCGCCGCCTGCGAAGTGAATCTCGCCGGCCATCCCCACGACCCCGTCACGACCGACGCTGGCCCAGATCGTCGGCTCCGGCGGGCTCTCGGCCAGCGCCGCGATGTCGTCGCCGCAGCCCGCGAGCGCCGTCACGAGCGCCGTCACGAGCGCCGTCACGAGCGCGGCAGCGAGAGGGCGAAGGCGCGGGGACATCGCGGGGCAGGACAGCACGCGCGCCTGCGCCTGTAAAGCGCCGCGGCGATCTTGCGAACGCCGGTGTACGCTCGAAGGCGGGGCGGGCGTGGCGGCGAGCGACTACGAGATCGAGGCGGTGCTCGACGAGGGTCGGAGTCGACGGGTGCTACGCGCCCGACGTCGCCACGACGGCCTCGCCGTCGTCGTCAAGCAGCTGCGCCCGGGCGCCGCCAACCTCGCCCCCCGCGTGCGCCGGGAGTACACAATGCTGCGCCGGATCTGCGCGACCGAGGTGGTCCGCGCGCTCGCCCTCGACGACTGGCACGGCCTGCCCGCGCTGGTCCTCGCGCTCGTCGACGGCACCCCCCTGAGCGCCTGGATCCGCCGCCCGCACGGCGCCGCCGATCTCGTCGAGCGCCTGCGCCTCGCGCTGGGTCTCACGCGCGCCGTCGCGGCCGTCCACGCGGCCGAGGTCCTGCATCGTGACATCAAGCCGAGCAACGTGCTCGTCACCCCCGACAGCCGCGTCGTGTTGATCGACTTCTCCGCCGCCACCCTCACCCGCGACGGCGACGCCCGCGACGGCGAGGGCACCCTGCAATACATGGCGCCCGAGCAGACCGGCCGCACCGGCCGCGTCGTCGACACTCGCAGCGATCACTACGCCCTCGGTGTCACCCTCTACGAGCTGTTCACCGGGCGCCTCCCGTTTCAGGACGACGACCCGCTCGGCCTCGTGCACAGCCACCTCGCGCGCGTGCCTCCGCCGCCGCAGCAGTTTTGTCCCGAGCTGCCCGTCGCGCTCGCGCAGGTGATCCTCAAGCTCCTCGAGAAGAGCCCCGACGCCCGCTACCAGAGCATGCGCGGGCTCCGATCCGACCTACAGCACTGCCTCGACGAACTGTGTGAACGCGGCCGCATCGACCCCTTCACGCCCGGCCTCGCCGACGTCTCGCCGCAGCTGCGCCTGCCCGAGCACCTGTTCGGCCGCGACGCGCAGCGCGACGTCCTCGAGCTCGCGCTGGCCCGCGCCCGCGCTGGCGAGCCCGGCCTCGTGATCGTCACCGGTCCTGCCGGCGCCGGCAAGTCGGCGCTGGTCCGCAGCCTGATCACCCCGGCTGCGGCCGCCGGAGCGACCGTCGCGCGCGGCAATTTCGATCCCTCGCAGCGCGACATCCCCCACGCCGCGCTCGCCGGTGCGATCGAGCAGCTCGTGCGCCGCCGCCTCGCCGAACCCGAGGCCTCGCTGATCGCCTGGAAGGCTCGACTCAGCGTCGCGCTCGGGCCCGTCGCAGGACTCGTGTGCGACCTCGTACCTGCCCTCGGCGCCGTGCTCGGCCGCCAGCCGCCCGTCCCCGACATGCCCCCCGCCGAGGCCGCCCGCCGCTTCGAGGCCCTGCTCCTGCGCCTGTTCCGGGCCCTCGCCCCCGAGGGCCGCCCGCTGCTGCTCGTGCTCGACGACCTCCAGTGGGCCGACGAACCCGCGCTCCGCGTCGTCGAGCTGCTGCTCCACGGCGAGCTCCCGCACCTGCTGATCGTCGGCTGCGTCCGCGAGGACGCGCCCGGCGACCCCTCGGTCACGATCTCGATGTCGATGTCGATGTCGTCGTCCTCGACGGCCATGACGATGAGCTCCCTCCCGCTGATACGTCTGCGCGCCGCGCTGACCGAGCTCGGCCGCCCACCCGTACAATTACACCTCGCCCCGCTGACCCTGCCCGACACCGCCGCGCTGGTCGCCGCGACCCTCGCCTGGTCGATCGAGCAGGCCGCGCCGCTCGCCCGCTTCATCCACGCGCGCAGCGACGGCAACCCCCTGTTCGTCCGCTCGCTGCTGCGGTGGTTGCACGAGCAACGACTCCTGCGCTTCGACGGCGAGGCCGGCGCGTGGCACTGGGACGCCGGCCAGGCCGCCTCCGCCAGCGTCGACGAGGACCTCGGCGCCCTGCTGACGCGCAAGCTCGCCGAGCTCACGCCGGCCGCCCGCGCCGCCCTCGAGTTCGCCGCGTGCGTCGGCAACCGCTTCACCGCCGCCCGGATCTCGGCTGTCCTCGGGGACAGCCGCGACGACACCGACGCCGCGCTCGCCGAGGCATCCGCGCGCGGCCTCGTGCAGCGCGTCCAGCCCCTCGCCGACGACGACACCGACGCCGACAACGAGCCATCCTTCGAGTTCGCCCACGAGCGCGTGCAACAGGCCGCCTACGCCCTCGCCGAGCCCCAGCGCCGCGTGCACTTGCACCTCCGCCTCGGCCGCAGCCTGCTCGCCGACGACCCCACCGGTGCCAGCGAGACGTTGTTTGCGATCACCGGCCACCTCAACCTCGCGTCCGCGCTGATCGACGACCCACGCGAGCAGCTTCAACTCGCCGAGCTCAACCTCGTCGCCGCCCGTCGCGCGCGCCAGGCCACCGCTCACGCCGTCGCCGCGCAGCACGTCGCCCACGGCTGCGCCCTGCTCCCCGACGACGCCTGGACCACCCACTATCCACTGTGCTTCGCGCTGCACTGCGAGCGCATGGAGTGCGAGCACCTCGCCGGCGACATGGCGGCCGCGCTGGCCCGCTTCGAACCACTTCTGCACAACGCCCGCGACGACCTCGACCGCGGCGAGATCCACGACCTCAAGGTGCGCCTCGATGTCACCCGCGAGTGCTACGTCGAGGCCACCCGCACCGGCATCGCCGGCCTGCGCCTGCTCGGCGTCGACCTGCACGAGTGCGCCTCGCAGGCCTCGGTCCTGCGCGAGCTCGCGGGCGTGCGCTGGCAGCGAGGCCTGCGCTCCTTCGCCGCCCTCGCCAACCTCCCGGAGGTCCGCGACCCGCGGATCCGCCTCGCCCTGCGCCTGCTCGCGCGCATCAACATCCCCGCCTACTACGTCGACGAGCCGACCCTCGCCGCCGTCGCCCTGCGTGGTGTCGCCCTCTCGATCCGTCACGGCGTCAGCAACGAATCGGCCGTCGGCTTCGCCGTCTACGCCGCGATCGCCTTCAACCGCCTCGAGGACCCCGCCGCAGCGCGCGACCTGTGGGCCGTCGCCCGCGCGCTCGGCGAGCGCTTCCCCAGCCCCGCCCTCGCCGTGCGCATGGCGACCTTTGGCGGCATCTTCGTCGAGGCCTGGGTGCAGCCCTTCATCGTCGCCACCACCCACATCGCCAGCCAGATCGAGCCGGCCCTCGCGCTCGGCGACACCACCCTCGCCTCGATGTTGATGGGCGCCCACATCGACCTCCAGTGGCTCGGCGCCAGCACCCTCGCGCAGATCGAGCGCACCGTCGCCAGCGTGCGACCGGTCGCCCGCCGCCTCGCCGGCTTCGACCACTCGCACTGGTTCGTCCCGATCGAGCGCGCCTGCCTCGCCCTGCGCGGCCGCACCGAATCCCTCTCGAGCATGTCGAGCGCCGACTGGCAGGAGCACGCCTTCGTCGACCAGCTGCGCCCCGAGCGGGTCGCACCGACCTTCTTCTATGCGATCCACAAAGCGGCGCTGCTGGTCCACGCCGGCCGCTTCCGCGAGGCCGAGCTGATCGCCCTGGAGTACCACCGCGTGCGCATGGAGGGCGCCCCGCTGCTCGTCGAGCTGCTGCTGCTGCGGGTCCTCGCGCGCACCGCCCAGACCCCCGGCCGACCGCTCACCCCCGGCGACCGCACCCACCTGCATCGCTGGCTACGACGCATGCAGCTGTGGGTCCGCGCCTGCCCCGAGAACTTCGCCCCGCGCGCCCTCCTCGCCGAGGCCGAGCTCGCCCGCGCCGAGGGCCAGCGCGACCCCGCCACCCTGTTGTACATGCGCGCCGCCGCGGCCGCCCGCGCGCAGGGCCAGCTGCGCGTCGAGGCCCTCGCGCTCGAGCGCTGCGGCCGGCACCTCCTGACCGGCGAAACACCTGGCCTTTCGGACATGTACTTACGGTCTGCCCGCGAGGCCTACGCCCGCTGGGGCGCCGACGCGATCGTCGCCGCCCTCGACGCCGAGTTCCCGCGACTCTCCGCGCCTGGCGACCCCACCCCGCCCGTCCAGGCCGTCCGCGAGACCACCACCACCAACCCCGGCGCCCTCGACGTCGAGGCCCTGCTGCGCGCCTCCCAGGCCATCTCCGGCGAGATCGAGCTCGAGCCGCTGCTGCGCACCCTCGTCCGCATCGTCCAGGAGTCCGCCGGCGCCCGCCGCTGCGCCGTCCTGCTCGCCCGCGGCGACGGCGAGCTGCGCGTCGAGGCCCTCGCCGAGCTCGAGAGCGTTCAGGTCCTGCAAGGCCTCGCCCTCGCCGACGCCCGGCTGCCCGCCTCCGTCGTGCACCTCGCCGCCCGCAGCCGCCGCGACGTCATCCTCGACGACGCGGCGGTCAGCGAGTTCGCCGGCGACCCCGCCGTCGCCGGTCTGCGCTCCGTCCTGTGCACCCCGATCCTTCATCACAGCGCGCTGCTCGGCGTGCTCTACCTCGACAACGAGCTCGCGCCCGGCATCTTCACCGCCGACCGCATCGCCCTGCTGCGTCAGCTCGCCGGGCAAGTCGCCATCTCCGTCGAGAACGCCCGGCTCTACCGCGGGCTCGCGCAGGCCCGCGACGCCGCCGTCGCCGCCGACCGGACCAAGACCCGCTTCCTGATGAACATGAGCCACGAGCTGCGCACCCCGCTCAACGCCGTGCTCGGCTACACCGAGCTGATCCAGGAGTCCGCCGCCGACGGTGACACCACCGCGCTACACACCGACCTCGACAAGATCCGCCGCGCCGCCAACCGCCTGTTGCAGACCCTCGGCAGCATCCTCGAGCTCTCGCGCGTCGAGGCCGGCGACCTGCGCCCCGCGCCCGAGCCGATCGACCTCGAGGCGCTCGTCCGCGAAGTGGTCGACGAGTCCGCCAGCCACGCCGCCGCGCAGGACAACCAGATCCAGGTCGACATCGCCGCCGACCTCCCGCCCCTCGCCAGCGACCGCGGCATGCTCCTGCACGCCGTGCGCAGCCTCCTCGACAACGCCCTGCGCTTCACCGCCGGTGGCCGCGTCGAGCTCGCGGCCCGCGGCTACCTGTCCGAAGGGTCAGCATGGATCGCAGTGCGCGTACAGGACACCGGCATCGGCATCGCCTCCGCCGATCTCCCGCGCCTGTTCACCAGCTTCGGCCAGCTCGACGACGCCCCGACCCGCAACTTCGAGGGCACCGGCGTCAGCCTGGCCCTCACACGCCGCTTCTGTGCCCTGCTCGGCGGCCGCGTCGAGGTCGAGAGCGAGCCCGGCACCGGCAGCAGCTTCACCCTGCACCTGCCCGCCAGCGCGCCCGCCTGACCATCCGACCCCCACCCGCCACGCCACAACTTTTGAGCCGCGGCGCCCACTGTTCGGTTTAGCCTGGGCCCCGGCATGCCCACTCGCCTCGCCACGCTCCTGGTCTGCCTGTCCCTCGCGCCCCCGGCCGCCGCCGCACCCGCCGGGCCGCCTGTCCCGAAGGCCAGCCAACCTGTCCCCGAGGCCAGCCAACCCGCGACCGATCCCGCGGCGACCGAAGCACCTGTCCCCGAGGACAGCCCGCCCGCCGCGGAATCTATCCCCGAGGACATCCCGCCCGACACCCCGGTGCCCCCCGAGCCCGTCGCCCTGCCCCCCGCGATCGCGCCCCACCCGATGCGCGTGCGGCTGATCGTCGACCTCCCGATCATCGGCCTCTCGACCGCGATCGCCCTCGGCAGCGAGTACATCGGCAAGGAGCAGCGCTGGGCCGGCTGCGGCGCCTGCGATCGCAGCGAGATCAACGCCCTCGACCGCACCGTGCTCGGCAATCACAGCGCCACCGCGAAGACCGTCTCGGACATCGGCCTCGTCTCGATGATCGCCCTGCCATTCGCGCTCGACCTCGGCGACGCCCTGATCCAGCGCAGCCGCGACCGCTCGTCCGGGCGCCCGCGTCACCTCCGCGGATGGGGCAAGGACATCGTCGTCCTGCTCGAGACCTTCGCCATCACCTACGCGAGCACCAACGTCGTCAAGTACGCCGTCCGCCGCCCGCGCCCGTACAGCTACGACGCCGACAGCGTCATCGCCGATCCCACCGAAAACGACGCCCGCCTGTCGTTCTACTCCGGCCACGCCGCGATGACCTTCGCCATGGCGACCAGCTACGCGTATCTGTTCCAGGCTCGCCACCCGCGATCTCGCTGGGTCGCGCCCGTGTGGGTGATCGGCATGAGCCTCGCCAGCGTCACCGCCGTCGCCCGCGTCGAGGCCGGCAAGCACTTCTGGACCGACGTCATCGTCGGCGCCGCCGTCGGCACCGGCATCGGCCTGCTCGTGCCGGCCCTGCACCGCAACCGCGTCCTGGGCGAGCGCGTCGGCCTCGGCCTCGCGCCCACCCGCACCGGCACCTCACTGCTGCTACAGGGCCGCTTCTGACACGGACGCCTCGCGCAGCCTCCGCGCTTTATCGCCACCACCGCGACGACCGCCCCTGCGCCCGTGTCTCGTCGCGGCCACGCCCCCGGCGAGCGCCCCCGGCGAAGCGCGCTAGAGACCCGGGTCATGGACGCCATCGACATCCTCGAACGCCACCACCGCCAGCTGGAGAAGCAATTCACGGCCCTCAAGAAGAGCGACAAGCCCAGCGCCGAGGACTTCAAGGCCGCCGCCGACCTGCTCGTCAGCCACATGACGATCGAGGAGCAGCTGTTCTACCCCGCGGTCAAGGCCAAGCGCACCGAGGACATCCTGCTCGAGTCGCTCGAGGAGCACCTCTCGCTCAAGCGCGTCCTCTCCGACCTCATGCAGCTCAAGTGCGACGACCCGAAATTCGGCCCGAAGCTGCACGTCCTCGCCGAGCAGCTCGAGCACCACCAAAAGGAGGAGGAGGACAACCTGTTCCCGAAGGTCAAGAAGCTGCTCGACAGCGACGCCCGCGAGGAGCTCGGCACCCGCATGCAGACGATGCTCGACGAGCTGGAGCACCAGGCCCCCCGCAAGCTCGTCCACGCCCAGACCGACGCCGCCGCCCCGCTCCCCGACGCATGACCG
>JAYUXQ010000606.1:0-1644 GCA_043752905.1 Nannocystis sp.
CCAGCGCCCGGGTCGCCGCGACGATCACGTCGATGCTGTCGACGAGGCGGTGCTCGTCGTCGACGAGCACCAGCTGCACCTCCGGGTGCGCGGCCGCGAAGCCCTGGCTGACCGCCGAGGGCACGACCTCGTCGCGGGTCCCGTGGATGATGATCATCGGCGCGGGCGCGTGGAGCCGCATGCCGTCCGCGGGCGGCTCGCTGCGGCCCAGCGCCGGCGCGCAGAGCACGAGGCCGCGCAGGGCCCCGCCGGCCGCGACGAAGCGGATCGCGGCGCACAGGGCCGTGATGCCGCCGTAGCTCGAGCCGACCAGCACCGGATCCGTCGCAGCGCGCAAGACGGGCGCCAGCGTGGCCACCCTCGCGGCCAGATCCTGGTGTCGAAAGTCCGGCGAGACGACGTCGAGCCCGGCCGCGACCAGGGCCTGATACTTGCGGCCGTGCGGGGTGCTCTCGAGGCCGTGGCAGAAGATGACGGTCATGCGCGCGTATGCTAACCCGACTAACCCGACTAACCCGGGTGCGCGGGCCCGGCCATCCGCGTGGGCGCCGGACTTTGTTACTGTGTCCGCTGACCTTTCAGACAGTCCAGCACGGCGAGGGGATGCGCTCCCGCCGACGGCCGACCTCGAGACGATCCGCAAGGCGACCCTCGGCGCCGATCTGCGGGCGACGTTCATCGTCGACGAGCAGGGCGCGGTGATCGGCTTCATCAACGGCAACCAGCTCGCGCGGAGGATGCTAAATGGTGACATCCACGCGGCCTCGACCGCGGCCGAGCTGATGGGCACCGCCGGCCTGCCCTTCGTGTACCCCGGCGACACGCTCGCAGGCGCGATGCTGGCGTCGGCGCGGCCGGCCACGAGGTCGGCCTCGGTAAGGGCATCATCCTCGAGCACCTGGTCGTCAGTCGGCGCTGGGCCGGCCGTAGCCTCGCGGCGCTCGAGCTGCGCAGCAAGACCGGCGTGACGGTGCTCGAGTGGGCCCGCGGCGGCGCGGTGCTGCCCGTCGACCCGGGCGCTCCGCTTTCGCAGGGCGACGTGCTGGCGGCGGTGGGCACCCGCGAACAGTTCCTCAAGGCTCGTTTGCTTCGGTGATGCGCGCGGACCCGAGCTGGCGCCGTTCGCGGCGGCATCGTGATAGCTCGCGCCGAATATGACAAACAGGTCGTCGTGGTTCGGTTCGCGGGTGTTGGTCGGGCTCCTCGCGGGAGGCGCGGCCCACAAGACCTGCATGGCCGGCAATTGCAAGCAGACCTGTACCTGCAAGGCCCTGCTGCAGGGCTAGGCGCGCGCGATGTACAGCACGGCCGCGCGCATGCCGGCGATGAACAGGACGAGGCCGATGACGACGACGACCCGGTCGATGCCGGTGGCGACGCCGGCGAGGACGCGGGGGGCGAAGGCGACAAGGGCCAGCGTGCCGCCGACGGTCGCCGCGACGTGGACGAGACCGTCACTGGTCCTGCGCAAGCGAGTGGAGGGCAGGGCGCCAAAGCGCAGGCGACGGACGAGGCGCAGCAGGTACACGCCGCCGACGATGACGCCGGCCTGCGCGACGAACCACAGGGCGATGTGGGTGCGGATGACCGCCGGCGAGGCCGTCTTGCTGGCGCCGATCATCGCCGCGAGGCCGAGCAGGAGGA
>JAYUXQ010000607.1:0-4323 GCA_043752905.1 Nannocystis sp.
CGCTCGAGCAGACCCTCGAGCTGCTCGAGGGCCTCGTGGTTGCCGGGGTCGGTGGCGAGCACCTGGTTCCACAGCTCGATCGAGAGCGGGTTCTTCTTGATCTTGGCCACCGCCGTGCGGGCGATGTCCAGGAGCTGCTCCATGCGCTGGCCCGGGTCCGCGAGGAGCGTGAGCTCCTTTTGCTGGACGTGGACCATCTTCTCCCAGTCGCGGCGCTTGGCGTAGAGGTCCTTGAGCTTGCTGATCGCCTCGGCGTTGTACTCGTCGGCCTCCAGCACGCTCTCGAAGCTCTTGATCGCCTCGGCTTGATTGTTGAACTTGTCGAGGAACAGGCGGCCGGCCTCGAGGTGCAACTCGGTGCGGCCGGCGGGGTCCTGGGTGAGCTCGGCGCGACGGCGGATGCGACCGATCAGGTCGGGCCAGCGCTTCATCGTGTCGAACTGGGCCTGCTGGGTCTCGACGACCTTGAGCAGCGCCTCGGTGTCGCTGGCGTCCTCGAGCACCTTCTCGAGCGCAGCGAGGGTCGTGACGACGAGGCCGGGCTGGCGCAGGTGGTCGCGGTAGATCTCGATGAGCTGCCAGTAGGCGGCCTTGGTGTACTCGGGGTCGCGCGTCGGGTCCTGCTTGAGCTCCTCCTTCAGCAGGTCGGCGACGTTGCTCCACTTGCCGGACTCGGCATAAAGCTCGCGCAGGCGGGTACGCGGGTAACGCTTGCCCGGGAGCTTTTGGACAGCGTCACGCCAGGCGTCGATCGCCTTGGTGCCACCGGCCGCCTCGCCCGTGCGCGCGGCGTTGAGGAAGCGCTGCTCCTCCGGCGAGAAGGTCTCGCCGCCGATCTCGATCGCCTCGCCGGGGATCGCTGCGGCCTCGGCCGCTGCACGGTCCGCTGCGGCGCGCTCTGCTGCGGCCTTGTCCGCGGCGGCCTTGTCCGCGGCGGCTTTGTCGGCGGCCTCCTTGTCGGCGGCGGCCCTGTCGGCGGCGGCCCTGTCCGTGGTTGCCCTGTCCGTAGTTGCCTTGTCCGCGGCGGCGCGCTCGGACGCGACGCGCTCGCTGGCGTCGCGCTCGTCCTGGTCCTGCTCAGCGGCGGCGCGCTCGGAGGCAGCCCGCTCGGCGGCCTCGCGCTCGGCGGCGCCGTCGTCCTCGGGCTCAGGGAGGCTGCCGGCGGTCGCCTCGGCGGCCTCACGTGCGGCCCGCCCGGACGCCTCGCGGGCGCTGCGCTCGGACGCGTCATGGGCGGCGCGCTCGCTGGCCTCGCGAGCGCTGCGCTCGGACACCTCACGGGTGGCACGCTCGCTGGCCTCGCGCTCGCTGCGTTCGGCCGCAGCACGCTCGGTCGCCGCGCGCTCGCTGGCGGCCTGCTCCTCGGCGGCGCGGCTGGCAGCCACACGCTCCTCGTCGGCGCGCTGGGCAGCTGCCTGCTGCTCACTGGTGTCGGCGACGGCGATCGGGCCGTGGCTCGCGGTGAACTCGCGGAGGATCGGGTGGTTGGAGGCGACGCTGGCAGCCCATCCGAGCAGGCTGCGGGCCGTCTCGACGTCATTGCGGAGCTTCCATGCGATCTCGCCGGACGTGATGGCGATCAGCGCCGCGTCGATCGGATCGGAGATCACGGAGAGGCCCCGCGCGCCGAGCTCGACGAGACCTTCGGCGCTGCCGGTGCGCTCGGCGGTCTTCTTGAGCAGGTAGAACGCGCCGAGGTGCCAGTCGCCGCCTTGCGGGTCGCGCAGCGTCTCGCCGCCGATCGAGTACGCGTACTCGAGGGCCTGGCGGTAGAAGTAACTCGCCATGTCGGCGTTGTTGAGCCGCACCTGCCAGATGAGGGCGAAGTCGCGGAGGATCGCGACCTTGTCGGCCGGCTCCTGGATGAGCGCGACGCGGCGGTCTTGCAGCTTCTGGATGTGCTGCAGGTGCCCGCCGGCGGCCAGCATCGTCTCGGCGACGTAGGCGGCCTCGTAGCTGAGCGGGTCGGCGTCGAGCGCCTTGAACAGCAGCGGCAGCAGGCGCTGGTCGTCCGGCGCCTCCTGTTGCAGGATGCGAGCGGCGCGCAGGAACAGGGTCGACAGCGTGTGCCCGGCGTTCTCGACGTTCGCCGCCAGCGGGTCGCTCTGGGCGGTCAGCGCGGCGAGCTGATTGTAGATGTTCTGCAGCGCGAATTGCCAGTTGCCGCGGTCGTACAGGGTCTCCTGGAAGCGGTCCTGGTACTCCGTGTTGCGGCTCTCGGCGCTCGCGGCGGCCTCGAGGTAGGGCCTCGCGTTGTCGACCTGACGCAGGTTGAGCAGGGCCCGACCGTACGCGTAGTTGAGGATCGGCGCGCGGGCGGGGTCCCGGTTGGCGCGCAGCTCCAGGGCCATCAGCTTGATGACCATCTCGAGGTTCGCCATCTGCTGATAGATGGAGCGAGCCTGCTGCAGCGCGAGGAGGTTCTCACGGTCGCGCTTGACGGCCGTCTGGTAGAACGTCATCGCCCTGGCCTTGTCGAGCAAGATGCCCTCGCAAGCCTGAGCGAGCTGGAAAAACGCGGCGGACTGCGCCTGGGCCGATCCCGCGGAGCTGGCCTGGGACTCGAATTCGTCGATGACCCCGTTCCACTCTGTGACCTCGGTGAGCCGTGACTTGATGCGCGTCGTTACTTCCATCTGGGACCCTATTTTTGAGCGTTCTCGGGGAATTACCCCAGCTCGGGAGACCGCGGATATACCACGCTCCGCGGCGGCGCTTCAACGCGTCCAGCCTGCCGAGGGGATGAGGACGAACCCGGCCCCGCACGCCGCGAGCGCGTCGGAGAGGCCGGGGAGATCGGTGTAGGTGAACAGATGTGCCCGGGACGGGAGGCGATCCACGAGGCCATCTGCGGTAGGTGCAGCGATAGAACGGGAAGTCGCGAGACGAGGCTCAGGCATGAGCGCCCCCCCAGTGGGGACCGTGGGGACCGTGGGGACCGGGCCGCCGGCCAACAGCGTTTTTTGAGGCTCGGCGTGGCCGTGTCCGCAGTTAGATGACGTCCGCCATCCGCGCGACGGTGTCGCGTGCAGCCTTGATCAGGTCCGGGCGCGTGTCTTGACCAGCCTTGGAGATGAAGAGCTCGAGGTTCTCCTTGGCTTCCTTGCGCTTTTGCAGCTCGGCGTAGGCCATCCCGAGGCCGTAGAGCGCGTCGACGCCGTCAGGGTCGATCGCCTTGGCCTTCGAGTAGGCGTCGATCGCCTCCTGGAACTGCCCGAGCTCGAAGTGGGCGCGGCCGAGGCCGTTCCACATGCGAGCGTCCTTGTCGTTGATCTGCGCGCCGGTCTGCAGCACGACCATCGCCACGTTGGCGAAGCCGTAGTCGATGTACATATTGCCGAGCGAGACAAAGGCCGGGCTGTAGCTGGGCTTGATCTCGATGGTCTTGCGGTACGCGGCGTCGGCCTTCTCGGGCTCGTCGAGCTTCTCGTGCAACGTGCCGGTCCGGTAGTGCGCCTTGTAGACCTTGGGGTCCAGCTTGAGCGCCTCCTGGAACGAGTTGATCGCGGCGCGGAACTTGGTCTCGCGCTCCGCAGAAGCGACGCCGTCGGCCTCGCCCTGGGCGCTCTGGATGGCGCCGAGGTCGTAGTAGTACTCCGCGTTGGGCTCCGACTTCATGTTGTCGATGGCACCAACGAAGGCCTTCTCGGCGTCGACGAGCTTGTTCTGCTTCTTGTAGATCTGACCGAGCGTGTGATACGCGGCGGCGTAGGTCGGATCGAGCTGGATCGCGTCCTGCAGGGCCTTCTCGGCGCCCGGGGAGTTGTTCTTGTCGAACAGCTGAATGCCCTCGTTCATCCGATTGATCGCCTGCACGCGATTACGGCTCGCCAGGTTGCAGCCCGGCAGAACGATGACGAAGGAGACGAGGAGTGCGGCGATGAGCGGAAGACGACGCATCAGAGACCTTTCCAGAACGTGCGGGATGATAACGGGGGGGGCTTCTGGAAACAAGACCGGGACGAACACCGGGATCATTTGGTGTCTGGAGCCGCTGTGAGGCTCATGGTGGGCTTTACCCAGGCGGGAGCGCGGTCTCTTGGGGGCAGCCGGGCAGAACGACCCGAGATCTTTTCCCAAGAGCGCGCCGTGGCTCGCAGTGCGGTCGATGCCTGGAAAAACACGACGGAACCAACGCCGGAAGCCCGGCGAGGGCCGGGCTTCGGGTCGACGAGTTGTCGAGCATGTTTATGATCGGATGGATCCGATGGATCCGATGGATCCGATTGGATCAGCCGGGCTCGAGCACGAAGGGGTAGGTCACGATGACGCTGCCGCCGCCCTCGGGCTTGGGGAAGGTCCAGCGCTTGACGGCCTGCGCGA
>JAYUXQ010000608.1:0-4319 GCA_043752905.1 Nannocystis sp.
GAGGCGTCCCGGGCTCCGCACCGGGCTCCGCGCGACCGAGCGTGCCCGGGTCGACCAGCACCGCCGTGATGAACGCCGCCGCCGACGACAGCTCGGCGCACGACGCCCCGGTGAGCCGGCGCGTGCTCGTCACTCCGCCCGTCGACAGCTCGAGCGTCGCCGCCCACGGCTCCGCACCGACGCGCTGCACCTCGACCGTGACCGCGACCGTGCGTTGCCGGGTCCCGCCCGCGAGGTAGCCCGCGAGCGCGTCCTGAAACCCCTGCGCATCGCAGCCCTCGACGCCGCGCCACGTGACATCGATGTCGTGCGGCGCCGCATGCAGCGCGAGCAGGAAGAGGAGCGGCGACACCCGCGAGAGCCTACAACGCCGGCTCGCCCGCGACCCCGCAAAAAAAAATCGCGGCTGCCTCACGGATCTCGGCGGCGCCGGGAAACAACCGTCATGACTTACCGACCCACGACCCTGCTTCTCTCCGCCCTCGCCGCGACCGCGTTCGCCGGCTGCCAGCCCAAGGGCGACCTCGGCGAGTACACCGCCACGGACGCGGATACCGGCGCCAGCGAGGCCGAGAGCGCTGCGACCACCGGCGCCAGCGTCGGCATGACCGGCACCCCCTCCGAGGGCTCCGGCGACACCAGCGACACCGGCTCCGAGGACACCGGCGACACCGGCTCCGAGGACACCAGCGACACCGGCAACACCGGAAACACCAGCGACACCGGCGACACTGGAAACACCGGTGACACCGGTGTCGCCGTCTGCGCGTCCGAGCTCGACTTTCAGGCCAGCTTCACCGCCGTGATCGACCCGCCGCTGCCGCTCGACGTCACCAAGTTCTCGGCGGACTGCACGGTCGACGTGCTGACGGTCGAGGGCAACTTCGTGCACGTCGAGCTCGGCTGCGGCGAGCGCGACGCGACGATCGACTTCAACGTCAGCACCAGCTTCACCCCGCTGTTCGCCCAGGGCGACACGGTCTCGCTGACCTATCACGAGACGATGCCGTTTTGGAGCAACCAATGGTTCGTCCTGCGCCACCCCGAGGGCGGCGGCCTGCTGCTCGGCGGGGTCGCTGCGGACTCCCTGCTCCCCCTCGACGACGACGACGCGACCCTCTTCGACCCCGTGCACATCGCCGAGGTCCCGGACGTGTGCGCGACGCCCAGCGGCTGCGACAACCCGTTCCAGCGGCTCGCGCTCGCCGTCTCCTACGACCAGACCACCCAGCAGGTCGTGCCAGGCAACAGCGTCCTGGTCGGCATGCTCACCAGCGTGCGCGTCGACCTCGGCTCCGCGTTTCGCTTCGTCGACGTCGACGATTGCGCCCTCGCGGACGTCCCCCCGGAGTGGTACAGCGCGCTGCTGATCATGCTCCCGGAGGGCTGACATACGCCGCCCAGCGCGCGCGAAGCTGCGGGAACAGCCGCGAAAACAGCGCCTCGTCGGCGATCGCGTGGTCGGCGTAATCGAAGCCCGGCGCGACGATCTCGCTGATGAGCCCGTGCTCGACCCCCGGAGGCAAATGCGAGCTCTTCCACCACCCGCCCGGGCAAGTGAATACCAGCACTTGCCCGGCGCCCAGGTCGTGCCCGAGCACCACCTCGCGCCACCCGCCCTCCGGCGAGATCATGCAATAGACGATCGGCCCGCCGCTGTGGAAAAAATGCGTGATGTCCGAGCTGTTGCGGTGAAACCGACCGACCGGCGTCGCCCTGCTCAGTAGATAGTAGATCGTGCTCGCCCGCGGCCGCGGACCGTTCGCCGTCGCCTGCTCCTGCGCGGACCGCCAGCGCTCCACGAAGTGCCCGCCCTCGAGGTGCGGCCGCAGCCCGAGCGCGGCGATCAACGCCTCCCCGCTGCTCGCGCTGCTCGAGGTGCTCACGGTGCGTCCCCCACGAAGGCCCCGAGGATCGCCCACAGCGCCGGGGACACCCGCTCCCGCAGCGACATGTCCGCACATTCATGGCCAGACCCGCCCGCCACGACCGCCGCGCTGATCAGCGCCCACGGCCCCGACACCAGCTCGATCGCCCGCCACCGCCCGCCCGCCATCGCGACCTGATACGCGTGCGGCGGCCCCAGCGGCTCGGCCGTATAATCGCCGCCCGGCCCGAGGCTATGCACCCGCAGCGATCCGCCCGCGTGATGAAAGTACAGACAATCCCCGCCGACCCGGTGCAACGCGCGCCGCGGCGCGGCCAATGTCCACAGGTGATAGCGCAGCTTGGGTCCGGCCCCGCGCCGGCCGGACCCGGGATGGCCACGAAAATATCCACCGTCCGGGTCGGGCACCAGGTCGAGCCCGGCGATGACCGCCGCGGCGTCACGCTCGACGATCGCCGACATGCTCACTTCCCGATCTTGATCCCGCCGCCGGCCTTGCCGCCCCCGCCGACCGACAGACCCCCGCCGACCTTGACGCTACCGCCGACCTTGAGCCCGCCGGCCTCCGCCTTCGCGCTGTGTTCGACCTTCGCGCCGTGCTCCACCTTCGCGCCGGCCTTGACGCCGTGCTCCACCTTCGCCCCGGCCTTGACGCCGTGCTCGAGCTTCGCCCCGGCCTTGAGCCCCGCGTCCGCCTTCGCGTCGACCGCGAGCCTCGGCGCCTTGAGCTTCGCCTCCACCTTGAGCCCCGCCCGCAACGCGGCCAGCTGCGCCGCGTCGAGCTTCGCCGACGCGTCGGCCCCGAACCGCGCCGCGCCGTCGGCCGTCAGCTCGATGTCCGCCGTCGACACGTGCGTGCTGACATATACCGGACGCCCCGCCGAGAACGTCCACGCCACGAACGCGCCCGCGGACGCGTCCGCCACCGCCACCGCGGCGCCGCGCAGCTCGCCCGCGATGTCCTGCGAGAATTCCAGGTCCGCCCCACCCGCGACCGCGGCCCCATAGTCGGCCGAGACCACCAGCTTACCGCCAGCCTCCGCCTTCGCGCTCGCCACCACGATGTTCCCGATCAGCACCGCCAGCGACGCGTCGAGCTTCGACGACGGCACCGCCCGCAGCTCGAAGGTCATCGCGCTGACGGCCCGCAACTCGACCACCTGGATGTAGTCGAGCTTGCCATCGACATCGACGTCGACGTCGTGGGCCGCCGTGCCCGGCGCATTGAGCAGCAGCTCGAGCTCGGCCGCCGCCTTGACCTTGCCAGTGGCGACCAGCCTGGCGACGCCCGCGAGATCGAGGTCCACCGCCGACAGCGAGATCTTCGTGCCGAGCGCAGCCTCGACCTCGGCCACCGGCTTGAGCTCGGCCCCCACCGCCCCGGCGACCACCACCGCCGGCACCGCCGCCTCGACCTCGACGCCCGCCTTCGTGTCCGCGTTCGCGTCGCCCTTCACCTCGCCCGCCGCCGCCGCCCCGGCCCTCGCGTCGACCTCCACCTTCGCCCCGGCGGCCGCCGGCCTCCCGGAGTCACAGGCGAGGAGAGCGAGCGAGAGGACGACGACGAGCGGCCAGGGGTGGTACATGCCCGTAGTATCGGCCAACCCCGGCGCCACGAGAACCCTGCATATTCGGGGGACGGCGCCCCCGTCGTTGACAGCGTGCCGCGAGCCTGGCAACGCTGGTCCGCGATGCATCGCCGCGCGCCCCGTCTCCTCCCTCACCTCGTCGCTGCGTGTCTCCTCGCCGGCCTCGGCCTCGGCCTCGCCTGCAAGAGTGGCGGCACCCACAACCCCGAGAGCGTCGAGGGATCCGCCGACTGCCCGCGCTCGCGGCCGCGCAACGGCGCCTCCTGCCCGCGCGGCGCGACCGACTTCTGCGTGTATCGGTCGAGCGGCGGCGACCACGTGTGCGCGTGCGGCAAGGGCAACTGGCGCTGCGCCGCCAAGTGACCCCGGCCCATTGCGCTTGCCCGCGGCGACCGACCGCGGATACGCTGGTCCGCGATGGGCTGGTACGACTGGTTCGCCTCGCTCCACGACCGCAGCCGCGAGCCGATGTATCGCGACGCCCGCACCGCGGCCGTCACGGCCCTCGCCGCCGAGCCGGGCCAGACCATCCTCGACCTGCCCTGCGGCACCGGCCAGAGTTTTGATGGCCTCGCCGCCGCCGTCGGCCCCCACGGCCGCATCATCGGCGTCGACCTCGGCGAGGGCATGCTGCGGGTCGCCGAAAAGCGACCACCACGGGGCGCCCAGATCGTCCTGCGCCAGCGCGACGTCCACCTCCTCGACGCGATCGACCTCGCCGCCGCCGCCGACCGCGAGGTCGCGCTCGACCGCTTGCACATCTTCCTCGGCCTGACCGCCTTCCCGCGCTGGGAGGCCGCCTTCGAGCGCCTGTGGCGGCTGCTCGCGCCGGGAGGGCGCTG
>JAYUXQ010000609.1:0-4319 GCA_043752905.1 Nannocystis sp.
TGCACGACCACCGACACGTGCGGCGGGACCTGAAGCACGTGGTCCACCCTGCAGCCCGGCGCGTTGCCGCAGCGCGCCTCGATCGTCAGTACGGGACCGTCCTGCTTCTCATGAAAGCCGCGGGTGCTGGGGAAGGCGCGCGCCTCGCGGGCGATCTGCAGGCGCGAACCGACCGGAGCGCCGGTCAACGTCACCGACCCGGTGTCGACCGTCAGCACCACCCGCTGCACGTCCCCCGGGACCTGCACGCGCTCGCCTTGCACCGGCGCGCACGCCCCGAGCACGACCAGCGCCAGCGAACAAATGGATCGAGGCCGGCCCCCGGCCGCTCGCGTAGACATGCGCTGTTGCTTACCCCCCGGCCGTCCGCACGGCAAGCAAAGTGCCGCGCAGCCCGTCTCCAGTTATCCTGGCGTCGCCGTGACGCTCCCTTCCGAGGACCGCGAGCGCCTGCTCGACGCGCTACGCCAGGTCGACCCCGTCGAGTTTCGTGCGCAGGTCCGGGCCGTGCTCGCAGCGTATGGCGACGTGACCGGCAGCGCCCGCGCGCTCCGCATCGCCCCCCCGACCCTCGCGCGATGGATCGCCAGCGACCCCTCGCTCACCGCCGGCCTCGACCTCGAGCCCTGAATCCCCGCCCGGCACGCGCCCGCGTCGAGTGCCTGACGGCATGAAGTCGTGACGCGCTTTGCCGGCACGCGGATAACGTGTAGCGTGCGCGTATGCGCATGACCACCGCCTTGCTCATGACCTGCCTGTACCTGCCGCTGTTCGCCTGCGGCGACGCTGGCAGCGCGAGCGGCAGTGAGTCGGGCACGACGCAGACCCCGACCAACCCGACCACCGCGACGACCGTCACCCCGACCACCGGCGACACCCCGACCACCACGCCATCGACGACCACGGGCGAGACCGCCAGCGCCTCGGGCACGGGGACCACCGCGAACGTCACCGTCACCGACACGAGCCTCGACACCGGCGGCCCGAAGTTCGACGTCGGCGGGCAGCCCGACATCGCCGGCGGCTGTGGCGACGGCGGCGGCATGCCCGAGTTCTCGTACATCTGGGTCGCCAACAGCGGCGAGGGCACGATCAGCAAGATCGACACCCAGACCCTGCAGGAGCAGGGCCGCTACGTCGTGCGCCCCGACTCCGCCGGCAGCCCGTCGCGCACCAGCGTCAACCTCTCCGGCGACGTCGCCGTCGCCAACCGCATGGGCGGCGTCACCAAGGTCTACGCCGACGTCGCCGACTGCCAGGACACCAACGGCACGCCGGGGATCCAGACCTCGACCAGCGCGACCGCGCTGTCGTGGGGCGTCGAGGAGTGCATCGCCTGGTACACCCCGTTCGACTACACCACCCAGCGCCCGGTCGCATGGTCACCCGGCGTCCTCGACCCCGGCACCTGCGAGTACACGTCGCAGAAGCTGTGGACCGCCGGCGGCCAGAACAGCGTCGCCGACAGCCTCACCGTGCATCGACTCAACGGCGAGACCGGCGCGGTCGAGGAGACGATCGCCATGCCCGACGTCTTCCACGGTTACTTTGGCGCCTACGGCGGCGCCGTCAATCAGGCCGGCGACTTCTGGTTCATCACCTACGACCTCCCGAGTACCCTCGTGCACGTCGACGCCAAGACCCTCGCCTACGAGAAGATCACCGTCCCCGACGGCCTGTGCCCCTACGGCTTCGCCGTCGACAACAAGGGCCGCCCCTGGACCGGCTCGTTTTGCCAGGCCAGCGCCCGCTACACCCCCGAGACCGCCACCTGGGACCAGTTCCCGGTGCTCGGCTATGGCCTGCAACAGGACGCCGAGGGCCGCATGTGGATCGCCGATTACAGCCTCCCGGGCACCCGCGCGATCGACCCCGAGTCATTGCAGACGCTGACCTCGATCATGCTGCCCTCGGGCTCCGTGAAGGGCGTCAGCATCGATTTTTATGGCTACGTCTGGGTCGTCGACATGTCGCAGAGCGCGTTCCGCATCGACCCCGAGACCCAGGAATTTCAGTCCTACGATGGGCTCGTCGGCCCCTACACGTACAGCGACATGACCGGCTGGGGCCTCAAGAACGTCGCCAACCCGCAGGGCTGATCGTCGGCCGGGGCGCGGGGGCGGTCAGGCGCCGCGGGTGTTGACGAGCCCGGTCACGGGCGACCGACGTTCACTTGAGGAACAGCCGCACGCTGTCCTCGATCAGGTCGGCGACGGTGTGCATCTCGGTCCCCGAGAGGCACAGCGGCGGGCACAGGAACAGCGTCTGATCGCGGTAAGGCACGTACGCGCCCTTGGCCAGCAGGATCGCGTGAAGCTGCGCCACGGGCCGATCGAACTCGACCGCGCGCATCAGCCCGAGCCCACGCACGTCGCGGATCGCACCGTGCACCGAGGCTCGCCGCGCCAGCGCCGTCAGTCGCGTGTGCAACACGGCGCCGATGCGGTCGCTGTTGTCGACCAGCTGCTCACGCTCGATCACCTCGATCACGCCGACCGCCGCGGCGCAGCTGACCGGGTGGGCGTACTGCGTCAGGCCGCACCACAGGCGGTGATCATCGAAGTGCGACGCGATCGCGGCCGAGACCATCACGCCCGACAGCGGCGCGTAGCCGGAGGTCAGGCCCTTGCCGAGCACCATCATGTCCGGCTCGACGCCCCAGTGCTCGCGCGCGAACCACTTGCCGGTGCGCCCGAAGCCGCTAAAGATCTCGTCGTCGATCAGCAGGATCCCGTGGCGGTCGCACAGCGCCCGGATCGCCGGCCAGAAGTCGCCCGGCGGCAGCTGCATGCCGTTGGTGCCGGTGAAGCCCTCGAGCAGGATCGCCGCGACCTTGTCGGCCCCCGCGTCCTCGATCACCCGCTCCGCGCTGCGCACCCACTCGGAAGGCGAACCGGGCGCGCAGGGGTACGGGTCCTCGATGTGATACGCGGGCGCGAGGTCGCGGACAAACGGCTGCTTGCGCGCGTCGCCGGCGACGCCGAGCACCGCGAGCGTCGCCCCGTGGTAGCTGCTGCGCCGCGTGATGATCTTGCTGCGGCCGGTGACGAGCCTGGCGATCTTGATCGCGTTCTCGACCGCCTCGCTGCCACCCGTCGCCAGGAACGCCTTCTCGAGCCCGGTGACGCGGCTCAGCAGCGCCCCGAGCTCGGCGCGGATCGGCAACACCGCGTTCGGGGCCGCCGTCGGCATTTCACGGATCTGCGCGATCATCCGCTCCTGCACGTGCACGTTCCCGTGCCCGATGTTGACGTTGTAGACCTGACTCTCGAGGTCCCACAGCCACCCGTGCTCGATGGTGTGGAAGCGAGCCCCGCGGGCCTGGTCGATCGTCAGCGTCTCGACAGCGCCCTGGACGCTCCACGTCGCCAGCAGGTGGGCCCGCTGGGCGGTCGCGAGCTCGGCCGCGCGGATCATCTGGCTGTTGCTGCTGCTGCTGTGACTGCCGCTCATGCGCTCTCCCTCAGACCGCGCCAGCGCGTGATCGCAAATCGGCGCGGCGGGCTCTCCTGCCCGCAGCCGGCCCCCGCGAGCACCTCGCCGCCGGCCAGGTGCATCACCATCATCCCGCAGGTGCGCGAGGCCGAGGGGTCGCCGCTCGCGTCGTCGACGTGCGAGCACAGGCTACGCGGGTAACCCTCGTGGCTGCCGAGGAAGGCCCACAGCTGCTCGACCGTCTGCGGGCGCTGTTGCACGTACAACGTGCTGGCCAGCTCGAGCCGGCGAAACGTGGTGCTGACCCTTGGCACCCGCTCACGCTTGCGCAACACCGGATCGAAGCAGTGATTGGTGTGCAGGTGGGCAGCGCGTGCGCCGGTCTGCGTCAGCACTTTGAGCTGGCCGGAGGTCTCGACGCCGAAGAATTCACGCCCGTCGGCCATCATGTAGTGGTGCCCGCTCGACAGCCGCGTGCGCTCCAGCAGCGCGTACGCCCGCGCGGCCGAGCCCGACGCGAGCATCGACCGCACCAGCGCCGGCCACACCACGCCGACCTGGCCATCGGTGCTCGAGAGATTATTAATGGTCACGCCGACGCCGTCCGCCGACAGCCCGGTCATGCCGAGGCAGCCGGTCAGCGTGAAGCACAGCGTCTCCTCGTCGCTGCCCTTCGGACGGATCCGGATCATGCGCACGAACGGCCGCGCCGTCCCGTGCATGTCCCAGGTCTGTCCGAGCACCGGACCGCCGGTGTCGCCCGGCACGTACACCGCCGTGCAGCCGCCCGGATCGTCGGATGTCTGCGCCGACAGCACGGCGGGCGGCACGTCGCGCAGGTCGGTGTAGTGATTTAAAATCACCGCCTGGGCCGGCGTGATGCC
>JAYUXQ010000610.1:0-1640 GCA_043752905.1 Nannocystis sp.
CGGGGGCTCATCTTCGCGTACCTGATGCGCTTCAAGCAGATCTGCAACCATCCCTCGCAATACAGCGGCGACGGTCGCTATGTCGCGAAGGACAGCGCCAAGTTCCTGCGCCTGCAGGAGCTGTGCGCCGCGCTCGCCGAGTCCGGCGAGCGGCTCCTGGTCTTCACACAGTTCCGCGAGATCTGCGAGCCGCTCGCCGAGCTGCTCGCCGGCAGCTTCGGACGTCCGGGGCTCGTGCTGCACGGCGGCACGCCTGTCGGCCGCCGCGGCGAGCTCGTCGCCCAATTTCAGCAGGAGGACGGCCCGCCGTTCATGGTCCTCTCGCTCAAGGCTGGCGGTATCGGCCTCAACCTCACCGCGGCGACCCACGTGGTCCACTTTGACCGCTGGTGGAACCCGGCGGTCGAGAACCAGGCGACCGACCGCGCGTTTCGTATCGGCCAGCACAGGAACGTGCTGGTACACAAGTTCGTGTGTCGCGGGACCCTCGAGGACCGCATCGACGCGATGCTGACGGACAAGCAGGGCCTCGCCGACGGGGTGCTCGCCGACGATGGCGAGCACCGCCTCACGGAGCTCGGCACGGACGAGCTGCTGCGCGTGGTGGCCCTCGACCTGCGAGCTGCCCTGAGCGAGGATTGACATGAACCGGCGCGTCGAACAGTTCTCACTCTGCGACATTGAGGCTTTTTTGACCGAGATCGTGGGCTCGCTCGACTCGAGGGAGAGGCCAGGCTTCGCGCCGGCTCGCGGGAGCCGGACCGGGACCCGTCACTCGCTGGAGTGGTACTGGCTGGCGCACATCAAGCAATTCGGCAATAACTTCGGTCATGTGGGGACGGTCCGGGCGGCCGTCGATGCGCGGCGCGTGCGAATCTTGGAGGTCCAGCGCGGGCGGATAGCCGCGGAGTACGGGAAGGCGCGCGTTGATATCGAGGTCGAGCCGCCGTCGTCCGACGATCTCGCGGATGTCGTCGGCCACCTCGCCGAACGGGCGAGCGCGGGCCGCGACGCGCTGCGTAACGCGCTGCGTGAAGGGATGGCGGCGTGCTCGGACAGCTTGCTCCCCGCGCGGCGGGAGGTCCGTGCCCGGTGCACCTGCCCGGGCTCCAGAGGGGTCTGTAAGCACGTGCTCGCCGTGCTCCATGCCGTCGGCGCACAGTTCGACGCGGAGCCCGAGCTGCTGGTCCGGCTCCGTGGGCTCGAGCCGCTGGCGCTGAGCCCCGGGCCGCTCCCCGCGGAGAAGGCGAGGGTCACGGGTGACCTCGCCGCGATCTTCGGCATCGACTTCGAGGATATGGCCGTGCCACCTCCGCCTCCGCCTCCGCCGCCGTCGGAGCAGAAGGAGGTCCGACGCGAGCACCTGCGCGTGCTCGGCCTCCAGGCTCGCACGATCGATGCCTGGGTGCGTGACGGCGTCCTGGACCGCACCGAGCATAGTGAGGTTTATGTGCGGACTCCTGAGGCGAATCGAAGGATCGCCGCGCGCCTCGCCCGCTGAGCACGGTTCGCGCGGAGCATCAGATCGTTCACGGGGAGAACACGGCCAGCCACGCGTCGAGGTTGTCGGGGCTGGTGAGGACGGCGCCGCCGGCGACGATCCGGTCGAGCGGGGCGATCGCCACGGCGTAGCCGAAGTC
>JAYUXQ010000611.1:0-4313 GCA_043752905.1 Nannocystis sp.
CCCGCCTGCGCCCCGCTGCCGTCCTCACTGCCCCTCTCGGGCCCCGGACCGGGCGCTTCGTCACGCTCGCGCTTCCCCTCGCGCCCAGGACCGTGCCAATATCCCCCGACCGCGCACTCCCCGCCGCGCAGCAGCGCCGCTCCGTACTCACCCTCGCCCCCAAATTCCTACTTCAAAACGCTTAAGCGCTGCCCGGGCATCGGGACGGGGGACGGCAAAATGATGCGAGGCCGGAGAGGATGGCGATCTGCGAGCACACCATCGTACCGGGTCATGTGAGCAGCGGCGGCGGCACGAGGGCGTCCGACGAGCAGGTCCTCGTGCTGAGCGCGAGCAGGGTGTCCGCGCGGGTCAAGCTGTAATCCTTCGATCTCGCGGGCGGGGCGAGCCGCTGGGCCCTCGATGTCGCCACAAACGATGATGTGCTCGGCACCCCGTGGGCCGCCGACCGAGGGCGACCCGTGGAGCGGAGCGTTCGCGCCGCCGTCGTGAGCCGCGTCGCTCCCTGCCCATCCTCGTGCCCAAACTCCCACTTCAAGGCGCTTAAGACGCGTCCGGCTCGTTCGAGAATGATCGGGTGAATTGATCGGGTGTCGGCGTACACTATATCGGAGTGACGACGCTCATCGAGAACCCTATCACCCCCAATCTGCCGCTGGCCGGCCGCTGGCCGCTGCTCGGCGCGTTACCCGAGCTGGTGAAGAACCCCGTCGAATTCTTCGCGGCGGCCCACCAGCGCCACGGCGACATCTATCGCCTGCGCCTCGGACCGATGCAGCCGGTCGTCCTGAATCATCCGCGGCACGCGCAGCACGTGTTGCGTGACCACGCCGCGAATTATCGCAAGGGTGGGGCGATGTGGGAGAGCCTGCGCGCGCTGCTCGGCAACGGCCTGGTGGTCAGCGAGGGCGACTTCTGGCTGCGCCAGCGGCGGATGATGCAGCCGCAGTTCCACCGCCAGCGGCTCGCCGGGCTGACGGACTTGATGGTGAATGCCATGGCCGAGTCGCTGGCGGGCTGGGCTCCGGCGGCGGGCGACGGACGGGCGGTGAATCTGCTGCCGGCGTTCAATCATCTGACGATGCGGGTGGTCATCGATACGCTGTTCGGCACCTCGATGCCGCGCGAGACGATGACCGAGGTCGCGGACGCGATGGGCTATGTGCTCGATTACCTGATGGTCGGCGCCGCGACCCAGGGTTTGCCGGCGTGGCTGCCGATCCCCGGCAAGCGTCGTTATCGCCGGGAGATCGCCCGGGCCGACCGGATCGTCTATGAGATCATCGCCGCGGCGCGCACCAGCGGGGGCAGCGCTCACCACCTGCTCGGCATGTTGCTCGACGTCGTCGACGATCAGACCGGCGAGGGCATGAGCGACAAGCAGCTGCACGACGAGGTCTCGACGCTGGTCCTCGCCGGTTATGAGACGACCTCGATCGCGCTGACCTGGGCGTTTCATTATCTGACCCGCGACCCCGCGGTGATGCAGAAGATGCAGGAGGAGGTCGACCGGGTCCTGGGCGGCCGCACGCCGGCGTTCGCCGATCTCCCGCAGCTGACCTATACGCGCATGGTGCTGCAGGAGGTGATGCGCCTGCGTCCGCCCTCGTACTGGTTGCCGCGAGTGGCCGTGGAGGACGACGAGATCGACGGATATGCGATCCCCGCCGGCACCGAGGTCATCTCGATGACCTATATGATCCACCATCACCCCGACTTCTGGCCCGAGCCGGATCGCTTCGACCCGGAGCGGTTCGCCGAGCACGGCGTGCGCAGCTCCGGCGGCCGGCATCCGTTTGCCTTCATCCCGTTCGGCGCCGGCCAGCGCCTGTGCATCGGCCGCGACTTCGCCATGATGGAGGGCACCCTGGCCCTGGCGATGGTCATGCAGCGCTATCGTATCGCCCCGGTCGCGGGCCGCGTCGCCGAGACCGGCCGCTCGACCACGCTGCGCCCGAAGGATGGACTGTGGGTCCACCTCGCCGCCCGTGACGCGCCCGCGCGCTAATCCTCGGTCTCCGCGTCTGCTTCCGGCGCGTCGTCGGTCTCGACCCCGGCGCGGCCGCGGACGGGCGCGAGATGCAGGCGACGGCAATGTCCCGCGAGTTGTTGAAATCCGCGCGGTGGCAGGCATCGTTTACGCGGCCTTCGTCCGCTTGTCAATGGCGACAGCACGGAGTATACATTCCAGTCGACGCCCATCGTGGTCGATCATCGGCGACCGCCCTTCACATAGCGGGCCGACGGGGGCACCAGCGTGATGTCGAGTTGCGTCGCGCCTGGCACCTGGCGCGTGGTCCAGGTGCAGCCCTCGGCAATGAGCAGGCGGATCGTGCCCGGCTCGGGTGGGCTCGGCGGCATCAGCAGCGCGCCGTGGGTATCCTCGGTGATGGGTAGAGGCTCAGGGTTTCGCTTGGGTGTCATGGGTCGAGCTCGTTCTCGCTATGGTGGATGTCGGTGAGGCGCCAGCGCTTGACGCGACGGGTGATGCGGCGGATGCCGTTGTTCACGTTCTCGATGGCGTTGGTGGTCGAGAGGGCGCGCTCGAGGTCCTCCGGGATGCCCAGCTCCTTGACGGTAAACAGCTCGTCGAGGCCCTCGCGTAGCGACTCGGCGGCGCTCGGGTAGTCGGCGGCGAGGCGCCCGGCCAGGGCCTCGAGGCGGCCCTTCGCGGTCTTGCTCGTGGCCGCGCGGAAGGCCTCCTTGAGGGCGGTCTCGACGCCGGGCCGCTTCTCCTCGGGGAGGTGCTCGAGGATGTTGCGCCGCTTGTGCACCTGGCACCGCTGGACGAGGGCCCGCTTGCCGAACACGTCGAGCACGGCCCGCCGCAGGGCCTTCGCGCCGTCGAGGACGAAGAGGGTGCTGCGCGTGGAGTCGATGCCCCGCTCCACGAGATTGGCCAGCAGGGCCTTGCAGCTCTCGCGGTTCTCGGTGGCCCCCTCATGGATGCCCAGCAGATGTTTGGCACCGATCTCGTCGAAGCCCAGGGCGACGAGCACGACGTGGTCATCCACGTGCAGTCCGTCGATCATGCTCGTGGCGAGCTGCTGTCCGCTGAGGTCGCGGTTCATCCACGCCTCGAGCTGCTTCCCCGTCGCCGCGACGAATCGCCGGCTAACCGCGCTCTTGCTCGTCCCGCGCTCGACCACGTCGGCGAGCACATTCTCGAGCGAGCGCCGGTACTTGCGCGTCGACACCCCAATCACCATCTGTTCGACCGCTCGACGATTCAGCGGATCTTCGCTCTCGAGGCCCTCCCATGTCTTCAGCAGGACCTCGCGGCCGTTGTGCCGAACGCGTGGGCGCTGGACCTCGACCCGGCGACCGCCGAGGGCGAGGCTCCCCGGCGTCGTGCCGCTTCGCGCGGGGCGATCTCCCTGCCCGGACCGCCGGCGGCTTCTTCTCAATCCTCGATCTCGGGCAGCTCGTATCGGCCCGGCTCGCGCCGAAGATCACGGCCGAGGGAGATAAAGCGACGACGGCGAGCGAGGTCAAGGTCCTGTCGGTGTTGTCGCCGGGAGCCTACTTCAAACTGGGGATCGCACGTACGCCGCTCGTGGTTGGCGTGGGCGCGGCCTATGCTCCGGCGCTGCGCGGTTATTACAAGACGACCTCGACAGGCGCCGCCCAGGATACCGGCGCGCTGGCGACGATTCGGATCGGTGTATTCATCGCCGTCGACGTGACGATCTTTCCCTTCGTCCACAAGCCCCGCGGCGCGCGGCGGTGATCAATCGGGGCTTTTGCGGCGCGCATGAACTGCCCATTGTGCCGGGTCGAACTGAGCGCGTAGCTTGACCTCGTGATGGGTCAGCCTCGGACCGGGTAGTGGGGCTTGGAGATCACGGGCCGAGCGCGGCACGAGTGCCCGCTCGGAGGGCGACAAAACCTGGCATGACCAGGAGGCGGACGGGCCACGAGGCCATGCGTGGTCGGTCCGCCGCCCGTCACGGTTGGGAGAACCTGCATGCAGAGCTGGTCGAGCGTCACCCCGAGCGAGTACACGTCCAGTCGCTCGTCGGCGGGGCAGTGCCCGGCCTCGGGCGGCAGGTAGCCCGGCGTGCCGAGCGGGTACCCGAGCTGCGTCTGGTGCCGTTCGGGCGGGTCCGGGGTGAAGAGTGCATCCTGGACGTCGAGGAACGGCGCGCCTACCCGGGCCAGTCCGAGATCGATCAGCTTCGCGGCGGACAGGCCGGCGTTGCCCGGCGTCAGCATGATGTTGGCGGGTTTCAGGTCGCGGTGGATGATGCCGGCGGCGTGGAGTGCATGGACGGCGCCGGCGACCTGGATCCCGAACGTCGCCACGTCGCGCC
>JAYUXQ010000612.1:0-4311 GCA_043752905.1 Nannocystis sp.
TGGTCCCAGACCTCCATGGCGGCTTCCTTGACACCGAATCCCCGCCGCGCCCGCGCCGCCTCGGGTGGGCCAAGCTCCTCGCCCGCGTGTTCGCCGTCGACGTCACCCTCCGTCGCAAGTGCGGCGGCCAAATGCGCATCCTCGAGGTCGTCGAAACTGCCGACGACATCGCCCGCGTCCTCCACGGCGCCCGAGCGCTACCCCGGCCCCATCCTCCCGCACAGGTCTTGTTGTTCCCCGGGTCCCCCGGCTGACCGCGCGGACCTGGTCGAAGTGCCGCAGCAGCATGGCGGGTGTCAGCGATTCGACGCCGATGATGCCCAGACCGAGACCATCGAGGACCTGCAGGAGAACCCGGGCGGGTGTCGCCCCATCCGGGAAGTTCAGGACCCGCTCGAGCTGATCCGTCTCCATGCCGACGTGCTGCGCGGCGTCCTTAATCGGGAGCCCCAGCGCCCGCGAGCACCAGATCTTTACGCTGCTGTTTCAAGGCCGCACGGTCTCCGAGATCGCGGCCGAGCTCGACCTCGGCGGCAGCACGGTGTCGACCCACGTCGCCCGCATCAAGGCCAAGCTTGGCGCACACTCGATCGCCGAGATCGTCGGATACGCCTACCGCGAGGGGATCGCGAAGTAGCGCGCCCGCGGGGTCGAGATCCATCGACGCTCGCGTCGAGCTTTCTCGATTGTTGTGCGAATGCAGGGTCCATAGGGTGCTGTCCCACGAGAGGTCAGTACGCCATGCACAGCACCGACACGACACCCCGCTCTGCCACCCGGCTCGATATCGCCAGCGACACGATCGAGGATTACCTCGCCACCGCGAGGCCGCCGGTCGCCGACCACCTCGACGGTCGCTTCGCTGTCGTGCAGCGCGCGACCGCCGGTGGGCCCGCGTCGGACCTCGTCACCGTCGATGACGGTGGCGAGCTGCTGCACGTGCGCCGCCCCGACGCCGACGAGACCGTCGGCAACGACGCCGGCTGGGTGTGCACGCTGCAGGCGGTGCCCGATACCCGCCGTCGCCGCCCCGGCGAGAGCCTGCCCGAGCGCGGACCGATCCGCGAGATCACCGCGTTCGCGCAAGGCAGCAGGACCTACGCGCTCGTGCACTACGCTGGCGCCGGCGGGTCCCGCCACGTCGAGCCGATCGTGCATGACCACGCCGTCCCGCCCGAGGATCGCCGCTTCCGCGTGTTCGTCACCGACGGCGACCTGCGCAACGCGCTGTCGGCCAACTCGCAGAACGCGGTGTTTCGCGACCGCGACGGTCGGCACTATCTCTATGGCGCCGCCGTTAACTTTCGACCCGACACCGCGACGCTGTTCATCGCCGCAGAGGGCCAGGGCGGCGTGTGGCAGGCCTACGCGGCGCGCGTCCCCGGCGACGCCCAGACCACCTTTCGCCTGCTGCCGGCCGCGTCGTCGCACCACCAGTTCATCATCCTGAAGATCGACGGAGATCGGCTGGCGGTGCAGGAGAGCCGCCTGCTCGCCGAGGAGGGCTACGAGCCGCGCATCGATCTCGCCGACGACGCCTGGCGCCCGGCGAACCTGGCCGCGGTCACCGGCCCGGAGCCCGCTCGGCGATCGCGAGGACCGGGCCCATACCCACGACTATTCGTGGCTCGTCGACTTCGAGCGCCAGCCCGTGTGGCCCAACCCCGGCCGCGAGATCGTCGACCTCGCGCCGCCGCGGCGGCAGCCCTTCACCCAACCGGTCGAAGCAGCGGGGCTTGGACTGCCCTATCTGCAGCTACGGCACTGCTCACTCAAGCGCACGCCGAAGTGACGTGCCGCTCAGGTCTGTCCCAGTGAGTTGCGCGCGCTCAAGTGGGCCAGGATTCGACGGGGCGAAAAGCGGGCACAGGGGGCGAGGTTGATCTGCGCAAGAACAAGCAGTCGCGGTACTGGACGTGTCATGCCGCAGATCATCCTTGAAGCCTTTAGCCTCGAAGCCGCCGAGCGGCGCCTGTGCGTCGAAGCCCTGACCCTCGCCGGCAACATCGTCGGCGCCGCTCAGATCCTCGGCATCACGCGCCACGCGCTCAAGCGCCGCATCATCAAGCTGGGCATCGACTGGAACCGCACGGGCGCGCCGGCCAGCTCGGCGCCGGCGATGCCATCGGCATAACGAGTTCGCGGTGTCGGCAGCACCGCGATCTGGTGCTGGCCCGACCCCTGGGCGTCTCCCGGCGAGAGGACAGGTGGGAAGATCGGGTATCCTCGCCCTCATGACGCTCCTGCCCCCGCGAAAGAGCCCGTGGTGGCTACTCGTGTTCGTCGTCACGGCCCTCCTATGGACGGCCGTGCTGCTCGGCGCGGGCTATTTCAACAGCGGACAGCCGCCGCCGTGGCCAACGGTATGGACTGCCCTCGGCACCGTCTCGGGCGCGACCGGGATCCTCGCGCTTCTGGCCTTCCTCGGGTTGCGCGCGACCTTCGCTGGCGCCCACATCGGGCTGGCGAGCGGGCTGGTGTGGATGCTCGTCCAGTTCACCGGCCCGAACAACGGGTGGGCCGATCTCGCGGCCTTCGCCGGCTTCTTGATGCTCGGCGCGATCGGCCTCGGCGTCGGGCTGCTCGTCGACCTGGTGCTGTTCCTCCGCCGACGCTGAGCCGCCGCCTGCGCACCTGCACGCCGGGCTGCCACACGTAGCACTCGCTGTGCGTGCGCCCGCGGCCGCGGCGAGTACCTGATCGACCCCGGTGGGCCGCGTAGAAGCAGGGGGCCTCGAACTTGAAGCCGACACCGCGCTCCTTCTGCATCCACCGCACGAAGTTCTCGGGCGTCGAGGTGATGGGCTTGGCCTCCTTGGGGTCCTGGTTCTGGCCTTTGGTGGCGTCGGGCCGCATCTGTCCGATCCCGATCCAAACGAGGGTCCAAAGCGATCCAACGGGCCGCTTCTCGGCCCAGGGTCGCCCGGTAATGGAAAAGCCCGTTACTGTGCCGGAGCAAGCCGCAGATTAGTGAATCGGCGGCGCAGGAGCCCGAATTCGCGGGGTTTTGCGTGGGCCTGAAGGCTCGCTCGCGACGCTGTGAACATGACCGCGGGGACAGGTGGCGCGCATCGGGCCCCGCGCGGCTGTGGACGCCTGCACGAGCGCGCATGGCGACCACGCGGATCAATGTTCTACCCCCTCGATCGCGCGGCGGCCCCGCGGTAGCCTCGACGGGCGCATGGAGCTTCGGGAGCGGGCGGCGAGGATCTTGGCGGTGGCGCGTGGCGAGGGCCATGACGTCGAGGCCGCGACCTCCGCCGTGGCAGCGGAGCTCGAGGCCGTGCTCGCCGACCCCGAGGCGACCTGGAAGCGGCAGCTCGGCGCGCTGCTCGAGCTGGCGCGTGGGCAGGAGCGCGAGCAGTGGGGGCTCGCGGAGGTGCTGCGCCGCGTCACCGAGCTCGCGGTCGAGACGCTGGGGGTCGAGCGCATGGGCGCGTGGCTGTTCAACGCCGACCGGACCGTGCTCGCGGCCGCCGACGTGTACGACGCCGCGACGCGGGCGCATAGCTCCGGCTCGCGGCTCGACCGCGGCGACTTCCCGAATTACTTCCGGTTGCTCGTCGACGCGCGGGTGATCGCCGTGCGTGACGCGTGCCGTGACCCGCGATCGGCCGAGTTCGCCGACATTTACTTCGCGCCGCACGGGGTCGTGTCGACCCTCGACGCGCCGGTGCGCTGGCAAGGCGCGCCGGTCGGGGTGCTGTGCTGCGAGCACACGGGCACGCTGCGCAGCTGGCGAGACGACGAGATCAGCTTCATCGCCTCGCTGGCCGACGCGGTGTCGCTCGCGTTCGAGGCCGACCGCCGACGCGAGGCCGAGCGCGCGCTGGCGCAGAAGCTGGTGTTGATCGAGGCCCAGCAGTCGGCGCTGCTGCGCCTGACCGCACCGGTGCTCGAGGTCTGGGACGGCGTGCTGGCGGTGCCGTTGACCGGCGGCTTCGATGCCGCGCGGCGGGCCGTGCTCGCCGACGCGCTCGTCGCGGCGATCCGCGAGCGCCACGCCGCGTTCGTGCTGCTCGACCTGACCGGCGTCGACATCGTCGGGCCCGACACCGCCGACGCGCTGGTGCGCATGGTCCGGGCCGCAGGGGTCTGCGGCGCGCAGTGCCTGCTCTCGGGGATCCACGGCGAGGTCGCGCAGACGATGGGCTCGCTGCACCCCGAGCTGCGCGGCCTCGTGACCACCAGCAGCCTCAAGACCGGCCTGCAGCACTGTTTACAGCGCACGACGACGCGCACCGACGTCGCCTGACCTGTCCCTCAGGGCAGGTGCTCGGTCGCCGGCGCGGAGGGGTCGGGCGGGGCGTC
>JAYUXQ010000613.1:0-10558 GCA_043752905.1 Nannocystis sp.
GCGGGTCGCAACCTGACGCTGACGGCCGCGGAGATGTACGCGGCTCTGCAACAGCTGCTGGCGGCCGGGCTTTGCGTGGACCTGCACGCCTCCGTGCGCGCCGAACGAGGTTATGCCGATGACCCGGGGGTGCCGGCGATCGGGGCGCGCGTCGCAGCGTTGCGGCCGCATCGCGAGCTGGCGACCACGCTGGCACGATCCCTCGGACCCGAGGGGCCCGACGGTGAGCCGGGGGTGGTCGACGGCGCGAGCCCGGGGCTGGCGCGCGCGCGTTCGCGCGTGCGCGAGATCAAGACGCAGTTGACGAAGGTGGCGCAGCGATTGATGAAGCAGCCGGGCATCGCCGAGGCGCTGCAGGACACTTTTTACACGCAGCGCGAGGGCCGGGTGGTGCTGCCGGTCCGCGCCGACGCGTTCTCGCGACGCGGGGCGATGTCGGGGATCATCCACGACTCGAGCGCGACCGGGCAGACGCTGTACGTCGAACCGCAGGCCTTGATCGAGGAGAACAACGCGCTGCGTGAGGCGCAGATGGACGCGGCCGCGGAGGAGCGCAAGGTGCTGGAACAACTCAGTCGGCTCGTGCACGTCGCGGCCGACGGACTGCGCACGAACCAGGAGCTGCTGGTCGCGATCGACGGCGTGCACGCCCGGCTGCGGCTGGCCGAGCGTTACGGCGGGGTGGCGCCGCTGCTGGGCGAAGATGTCCCCGAGGACAGGCGCGGCGAGTTCGTGCTGCCGGGCGCGAAGCACCCGCTGATGCTGCTCGCCGGGGTCGACGTGGTGCCCAATGATATTTTGCTGCGCGTCGGTGCGGCGCTGGTGATCAGCGGGCCGAACGCGGGCGGCAAGACGGTCGCGCTCAAGACGCTCGGCTTGTCGGTGTTGATGGCCCAGGCGGGGCTGCGGCTGGCGACGCGGGGGCCGGCCTCGTTGCCCGCGGTGCGCAGGATCGTGACCGATGTCGGTGATGATCAGAGCATCGCGGCCAACCTGAGCACGTTCTCGGCGCACATGCGGCACGTGTGCGCGGCGCTGGCCTCGGCCGAGGGCGACGGGGCGGGCACGCTGGTGCTGCTCGACGAGGTCGCGGTCGGGACGGAGCCGGAGCAGGGGGCCGCGCTCGCCGAGGCGATCCTGCTCGACCTGACGGCGCACGGGGCGACGGTGGTGACGACGACCCACTACGAGCGGCTCAAGCTGCTCGCGGTGCAGCTGCCGGAGCGCTTCGTCAATGCGTCGGTCGGCTTCGACCTCGAGCGCCTGGCACCGACCTTTCGCCTGTTACTCGGGGTGCCGGGGCCGTCGAGCGCGTTGACGGTGGCGCGCCGGCTGGGGCTACCCGAGCGGGTGCTCGAACACGCGGCGTCGTTGCTCGACGACGAGCGCTTGCAGGTCGACGCGCTGCTGCAACAGGTGGTGTCCGAGCGCGACGCGTTGATCACGGCGCGCGCAGCGGTGGAGCAGGAGCGGGCCCAGCTGGCGGAGCGCAACCGGGAGGTCGCGCGCCGCGAGGCCGCGGCGTTGCAGCAGAGCAAGAGCCGCAAGCAAAAGGCCTACGAGGCCGCTGCGGGCGAGCTACGGGCGTTGCACGGCGAGCTGGCCGAGCAACGAAAGGCGCTGCGCAAGGCCCAGAGAGGTGGCGAGCTGCCCGCGGTCGCGGCGACGGCGGAGCAGCTCGGCGGCAAAATGGCCGAGGCGCGGGCGATGCTGGCGGAGCAGCGCGAGCCGGCGGCGCCGGTGCCCGGTCGACCGCCGGTGCAGCTGAGCCCGGGCGATCGGGTGACGTTGCCGGCGCTCGGGAGCAGCGGCGAGGTGGTGTCGGTCAAGGGGGACAGGGTGGTCGTGCAGCTCGGCACGGTGCGCACGACGGTGTCGCTGGCGGACGTGCGTGGTATCAAGGCGCCCGAGGTCGGCAAGACGCGCGTCAAGTCGCAGGCGGGCGCGCCGGTCCGGCAGTGGGAGAAGCAACAAAAGGAGAGCGACGAGACGGCGAGGCACTTCGGGGCCGACCCGGTGGCGGTCGACTTCGGGGTCGACAACAGCGTCGATGTCCGCGGCGAGCGGGCCGAGGACGCGCTGCGCCTGGTCGACAAGATGCTCGACGACGCGGTACGTCGCGACCAGGAGGTCGTCGCCGTGATCCACGGCCACGGGACCGGGGCGCTCAAGAAGGCGGTGCGCGAGTATCTCGGGCAGCTGCCGTTCGTCCGCAAGCAGCGGCCCGGGCTGCCAAAGGAGGGCGGCGAAGGGGTGACGGTCGCGTGGGTCGGGGTGTAAGGTCGCGGGACATGTCCCGAAGCGCAGGTCCGCGGATCGTTGGAGTGGCGCTGGCCATGGCAGCGAGCCCGGTGCTGGCCGCTCCGGCGCCGCTGCAGGCCGGGGACATCGCGGGCGAGAACCGGTCGCTGCTGCGAGACGTAGACCGCACGCGCACGAACGTGGCGGGCGAGGCGGACGCGGGGGCGGTGGTCGCCAACCCGGCCAACATGAGCTTCTTGAGGGCGATCGGCGGGGTGATCGAGGGCTCGTGGACGCGGGCGACGGCCCAACGGCGTGGATCCGGCGTCGGGGCGTACCTGGCGGTGCCGCTGTCGCTGCGGCTGTTCGGGCGCAGCGTCGCCGATAATTTTTTGGCGCTCGGGGTCGGGTACCAGCACCTGCGACCGGTGCCGGGCGCGAGCGTGGCCGAGCCGCTGCAAGACCTCGGCGACCGGCAGCGCGTCGACATGCCGTATCACAAGCTGTCGCTGTCGCTCGCGGTGCCGCTGATGCGCTGGGCGCCGGGGCTGTCGGTCGGCCTGTCGTACTCGCGGCTGTGGTCGACCCTCAACACCTTCGCCGACGACCTCGATCAGCTCGACGTGGCGCTCGCGTACCGCCCGCATCGGGTCGTCGCGCTCGGGGTGGTCGCGCGGGCGATCAACACGCCACAGGCGGGACCGTGGCTCAGCGCGATGCAGCCGGCGGGGGCGCTGTCGATCCCGCAGATGACCCAGCCCTTCGAGCTCGACCCGGAGGTCGCGGTGCGGCCGGTTCGCGGCACGCGGGCGCTCGAGATCGCGGTCGGTGCACGCATCGCGCCGGTGACCCTGCTCGACCAGCGCTTCTACATGCCGCACGTGTCGCCGCGGGTCCGCATCGAGGGCGGCGGGCGCGGGGTCCGGGCCTTCGCGGAGGCCGAGCGCTACTGGAGCGCCACGCCGCCCGGCGTCCGTCCCGGTGAGGGCGTGCGCGTGATGGCGGGGATCGAGTTCGACCTGGCCCACGTCGGTCTGGCGATCGCGCCGTCGCTCGGGGGCGGCGCGGGCGGGGCGCCGGCGCTGCAGGGCTTCGCGGGCAAACTTCGGGTCTCCGGCGAGCGGTATGCGAGCCTGGCCGAACGGACAGGTGAGGCGCTGCGCATCGACATGGCCGGGTACAACAGCGACCGGGGCATGTATCGGCTGGTCGAGCTGCTCGAGCGGGTCGGCGAGGCGCGCGAGCCGGTGGTGCTGCTCGAGCTCGAGGCGATGCGCCTCGGGTGGGCGCAGATCGAGGAGGTGCGCGAGGCGATCCTGCGGCTGCGCGCGCGCGGCGGCAAGGTGGCGGTGTACCTGCGCGGCGGCGGGCTCAAGGACTACTTCCTGGCCGCGGCGGCGGAGCGCATCTACTGCCACCCGCACGCGCGGCTGAGCATCGTCGGGATCCGGATCGAGGTGTTCTTCTTCGCCGAGCTGCTGGCCAGGCTCGGCGCGCGGGCGGAGTTCGTGCGGGTCGCCGAGTACAAGGCGCGGCCCGAGCAGTTCGAACGGACCACCAGCAGCGAGCCGTCCGCGAGTCAGCGCAAGTTGATGCTGACCGACACATGGAACCACGTGGTGCGGCTGATCGCCCGCGACCGCGAGACCAGCGTCGATACAGTCAGCGACTGGGTCGACGCAGCGCCGCACATGCCAGGGCCGGCGCGCACGCTCGGGATCGTCGATGAGTTGGTGCAGGCGGACGAGCTCGACGCGCGGGTGTCGGACTGGGTCGGTCGCAAGCTGGCATTGAAGGCCCCTGGCAAGCGGCCGGCGCACGCGGAGGCGTTCGGGCCGGGGCCGGTGATCGCGGTGCTGCACGTCGAGGGCACGCTCGGCGACGGCGACAGCCTCGAGGTGCCGGTGGTCGGGAGCAAGCTGGCGGGCAGCCGGACGCTCGAGAAGCAGATCAAGGCGTTGACGGACGACCGCATGGTCAGGGCGATCGTCGTGCGCATCGACAGCCCGGGCGGGAGCGTGGCGGCGGCGGACACGATCACGCGGGCGCTCGAGCTGGCGACGCGAAAAAAGCCGGTCGTGATCTCGATGGGCAACGTGGCGGCGTCGGGCGGCTACTACATAGCGACGGGCGGGCAGTACATCTTTAGCGACGCGCTGACGCGCACGGGTAGCATCGGCATCTTCCGGCCCAAGGTCGACCTGTCGGGGACGCTCAAAATGTTCGGCATCGGCGTCGACGAGCTCAGCGTCGGGGCCAACGCCGGGATGTACTCGTGGCTCAAGCCGTACACGCCGGAGGAGCGGGCGGCGGCCCAGCGCGGCATCGAGGCGCAGTACCAGATCTTCGTGCAGCGGGTCGCGCGGGCCCGGGCGATGGCGCCGTCGGAGGTCGACCGCCTGGCGCGCGGCCGGATCTGGAGCGGTGTACGGGCGCAGGAGATCGGCCTGGTGGACGCGTACGGCGGGCTCCAGGAGGCGGTTTTGCACGCGCGCGGCCTTGCGAAGCTGGGCGCGAAGCAGGGCGAGGTGCGGCACTACCCGCCGCCCGCCACGCTCGTCGAGCAGATCGAATCCCTGTTCGGGCTGCGCTTGCCGTCGCCGCTGGGCGCCCGTGGTCTCGCTGTGGGGGGTGGAGCGCCCGGCGAGATGGTCGACGGCGCGCTGCTGTGGGCGCTGCGGCGCTTGCCGGCGAGCTTGTGGCTGATGTCCGGACCCGAGCCGCTCGCCATGGCGGAGGAAGTCATCACTCTGGAGTGAGTGGCCCCTGACGGCGGCGATTTTCGGTACCCTGAATGCCACGCGAGGTTCTCATGGCACTCACGCCCGAGCAGGAATGGACACTGGTGGGATGCGGGCTTGTGGCCCATGCCGACGAGATCCTCGACATCGGTGAGTGGGACGAGGTGCTGCGCTACGTCGGCTCGATCCTGAGCGAGGCCGACCAGCAGACCTGGATGGAGATCCTGTCGCATCAGGAGCAGCTCGAGCAGCGCTTCGGCGAGCTCAAGCCGCTGCCCGGCGGCGAGGCCGAGAACCTGCTGCGACGCTGCTGGCAGATGGCGCTCGCGGACGGGGTCGGCACGGACGTCGAGGCGACGGTGCACGACCGCATCGCGCGCAAGGCCGGCGTCGACCTCGAGCAGGTCGCGCGCTGGCGCGACACCTGGACCCGTCAGGCGCACGCGCGCGCGGAGCTGACCGTCAGCCTCGCGGCGATGTTCGTCAACCTCGATGGCCACCTCGACTTTCATGAGGCGATCCACTTCGACAACTTGCTCGAGCGGCTGCCGATCCCGGTCGGCCGGCGCGTGGAGCTCAGTGAGCTGCTGCACTCGCCGCCGACCTTCGACGCGCTGGTCGAGCGCCTGATGATGCTCGACACCGGCGAGCGGGTGCGGGCGCTGCACTCGCTGGTGCCGCTGCTGCGCGCGAGCCGACGCGGCGGTCGCGAGCGCGAGCTGTTCTTCGCGCTGTCGCGGCGCGTGCTCGGGTCCCGGGACGCCGAGCGCCTGCTCGAGCCGGTGACCTGAGCCGGTGACCTGAGCCGGTGACCTGAGCCGGTGACCTGAGCCGCTCGGTGCCGACCTGTCCTCAGGGACAGTCGGTGCCGACGTCGCGCTTGAACGAGCGGCCGGACGCGAACACCATCATGCGCTGGAAGCCGGCGTAGGGGCCGTAAGCGTAGTTGTTGTCGCCGTTGATCAGGGTCTGGCCCGCCGGCTGCGGGCAGCCGCCGTAGCAGGTCCAGCCGCCGCTCTCGAACACGTCGAGGCCGAGGATCGGCGGATCGGCGCCCCAGAAGATCTGGTCGTGATGGACGATGCCGGTGCTCTCGGGGTCGAGGGCGGGCTCCTTGTCGAGGTCGCCGATGAAGCGCTCGCGGACGATCACCTTGGCCTGGGTGTCGCCCTGGCGGACGGCCCACAGCTCGGTCTCGCCGTAGTAGTCACCGGCGATGAACTGACCCTCGCCTTGCAGCTGGATGTACGCGCGACCGGTGTAGGGCGTGACGCCGGTGAGGGTGGTGGGGCCGATGAGGCCGAGGGTCGGGCCGAGCAGGCCGTAGTTCATGCGGATCCGAAACGGCGCCGGGAAGTCCTCACCGAGCGCGGCGAGCGTGTCGAAGGGGAGCTGGCGCTCCCATGACTCGACATGCATGACGAGCTGCGAGGCCTCGACCCACACGAAGCCGGTGGCGAGGGTGTCGGTGGTGCAGTCGGTGCTGGTCTCGCGCCAGATGAACTCGCCGTTGCTGTCGATCGTCAGCACGGAGTCCGGGGTCGTCGCGTCGGGGGCCCATTGCAGGCTCCACGTGCCGACGAGGTCGAGCTCCTGGACGCCGAAGACGTCGTCGCCGAAGGCGCCCGCGGGCGGGAAAGCGTCGAGGCCGCCGGTATCGGTGTCGGTGTCGGTGGTGTCGGTCGTGCCGGTGGTGTCGGTGTCGAGGCCGGTGGTGCTCGTGCCGCTGGTGTCGCCGGGTTCGGTGTCGACGCCGGTGCTGGTGCCGGTGGTGAACTCGGAGTCGCCCTGCGTGTCGGTGGTGTCACCGCTCGGGTCGGTGTCGGTCGTCGAGGTGCTGACGGTATTGGTGGTGTCCGGGAGGGTCGTGACGTCGGTGTAGTCGGTGGTCGGGTAGTAGCCCTCGTCGAAGCTGTCGGAGTACTCGTCCCAGCCGGTGTCGAAGCTGTCGTTGTAGCCGTCGTCGTTGTAGCAGCCGCCGCCCGGGCCGCCGCCAGCGGTGGGGCAGTAGTAGCCGTCGTCGGCGTCGCCGGTTGGGTTGCCACCGTCGTTGTAGCCGCTGTCCGTGTATGAGCAGTCCTCGGCGCAGCCATCCTCGGCGATCTGGTTGTCGGGGCAACCGGCGAGGGTGAAGCTGAGGCCGATGAAGGCGAGGGCGACGGCCGGGCGAGCCGGCGAGCGAATAAGTTGATGGGCCACGGCGACAGCCTTCGGCAAATGTGAACCTCCATGATGTCGGCGGGCCGCCGCGCCCGTCAAGGTCCGGAGCCGCGCGCGCTGGCGCCGTACGGGAACACGTCCTGTACGCGCAGCTCGACCACTTCGCCGAACTGCTCCAGCGCACGGCCGAGGCGCGAGCGATCACCGAGCACGCTGATGTTCGCGGGCACCGCTGCGAAGCGGGCGAGCAGCGCCTGGAGCTGCTCTGGCCCGAGCGACTGTAGCTGCGCGAGCTCCCACGGTCGCGGGTCCTCGGTCTCACCGCGCTCGTCCCACGCGTGGACCCAGTCGGCGACGCGCCGCGGAGGGATGCGCGTGGCGATCATCTCGCGCACGAGGGCGACGCGGGCCGACGTGACGCGGTCGGCCGCGAGGGTCGGGCGGCGCAGGAGGTCGAGCAGCAGGGTCAGCGCCTCGTCGCTCTTGTCGGCCTGCGTGCCGAGTCGACCGAGCAACGCACACGCGTCGGCCGCCCGTGCGCCGGTCGCGAGCACGCCCATCGCGTGATAGGCGAGCCCGCGGGCCTCCCGGATCTCCTGGAACACGAGGCCGCTCATGTCGCCGCCGAGCACTTGATTGATGAGACGCGCGCCGGGCCGGTCCTCGCGCGGCAGCGGCGGCTGGACCAGCACGACCTCGATCTGCGCCTGCGCCATGTCGCGGTGCAGGAAGTGGACGGTCGGGCGGTCGAGCACCCGCAGGCGCCGGGGCGGACGGGGAGCGACCGGCTTGGCAGCCGAGGGGCGCAGCGCGGCGACGACGGCCGGGGCGGCGCGCGGGCCGAAGTAAAGTGTCTGATGGGACAGGTCGGGCAGGGCCTGGAGCTCGCGCGCCAGCTCGGCGCCGCTGGTCTGCTTGAGCTGACGGTCGGTCGGGCGCGTGAGCACGTCGCTGTCGCGCCCGCGGCGGGCGAACTCTGCGAGCGCCTCTGCGAGCGCCTCGGGGTCGTCCTGCTCGTCGCGGCGCAGGCTCAGGGTGTTGGCGAGCAGGTCCTGGACGGTGTCGTCGTCGAAGGCGGGCGCGCGCAGCCACTGCTCGAGCAGGGCGAGGCTGGCCCCCAGGTGCTCGTCGACGCCGGTGACGTGGATGCTGGTGTGGTCGGCCCCGCCGTCGGTGTCGATCGAGGTGCCGAGGTTGTAGAGCCGGCGTTGCAGGGCCTCGGCGTCGAGGTCGCCTATGCCGCCTATGCCGCCTATGCCGCATTGTTGCAGGAGGTCGAGCGCGTGGCCGAGCAGCGGGCGCTGGCGGGTGCCGAGCTCCCAGCGCAGGGTCAACGAGAACAGGTGGCTGCGGGTGTTCGGCGCGACGATGAGGCGACCGGCCGGGGCGGCGACACGGACGAAGTCGCGGCCCTCGACCAGCCACACGGGCGCGGGATCCGGCGCGGCCTCGGCGAGGATCGCCGCGGCGTAGGGGCTGACGCGCGCCGGGTCGATCGCCACCGGGGTGATCACGGGCTTGGGCATCTTCGGCGGGTCGTGGCGGCCGCGACGGCGGAGCACCACGACGTGGTCGGGGCCGAAGTAGGTGGTGGCGACGCGCAGAATGTCGTCGCGGGTGACGCGGCGCATGGCCCCGGTGATCTTCAGATGATCGGCCCACGAGCGGCGCGCGAGGTAGGCGTCGGCGATCCAGGCGACGCGGCCGGCGTTGGACTCGCGCGCCATCTGCTCGCGGATCTCGCGGTGGAGCACGATCGCGGCGATGTCCTCGGCGGTGAAGCGGCCGGCCTTGAGCGCGGCGACGACGGCGTGCAGCAGGCGCTCGACGTCGGCGAGGCTCTGGTCGTCCCGCGCGACGCCGGTCAAGGCGTGGTAGCCGGCCTCGACCAGCTGCTCGCCGTGGCTCTCGGCGTCGGGCAGCAGGCCGGACAGCAGGAGGTCGACGTTGAGCAGGCCGCTGACGTCGTTGTCGATCAGCTCGGCGAGCACGGCGAGCGCGGGCTCGTCGGCGTGGCCGATCGGGATGGTGCGCCACGCGAGCGTGACCGACTGCTCGCCCTCGGCGGTGATCACCCGCTCGACGCGACCGACGGGGCCGTCGAGCCGGCCGGCGGGCGGCGGCGGGAGCTGTCCTGGCGACCATGTCTCGAAGGCCAGTTCGAGCGCGGCGATCGTGGCGGTCGGGTCGAGGTCGCCGGCGAGGATCACGGCGGCGTTGTTGGGCAGGTACCAGCGCCGGTGGTAGGCGACCATCTCGGCGAAGGCGGGGTTCTTGAGGTGCTCGGCGGCGCCCAGGACGGTCTGCGTGCCGTAGGGGTGCGCGGGGAACAGCGCGAGGCGCAGGGCCTCGTGCACGCGGTCCTCGGGGGTGTCGAGGCTGATGTTCTTCTCCTCGTAGACGGCCTCGAGCTCGGGATAGAACAGGCGAAACACCGGCTGCGAGAGGCGTTCGGCCTCGATGCGGGCCCACGCGGCGAGGCGCTGCGCCGGCAGGTCGGCGAGGTAGACGGTCGCGTCATCGGTGGTGAAGGCGTTGACGTCGAGGATGCCGAGGCCGGCATAGAGGCGATCGATCTCGTTGGGCACCGCGACCGCTGCAGTCGCCTGGGTGGCCTCGTCGATCGCGGCGAGGATCTGCGGGCGCTCGGCGAGGGGGGTGGCGGGGAGGCGGTCGTAGAGCGCGGCGACGCGGGCCTGGTGCGGGGCCTCGGCGGCGGCGTCGAGGGTGCCGAGCCGCGGCGAACCCTTGAACATCATGTGCTCGAGGTAGTGCGCGAGCCCGGTCGAGTGCGCAGGGTCGTGGCGGCCGCCCGCCCGCACTGCGATCCACGCGTGCACGCGCGGCTGCTCGCGGTCGACGCTGAGGAACACGGTGAGGCCGTTGCACAGGCGGTGGATCGTGACACCGAGTGGGTCGTCCGGCAGCGGGCTCGGCAGCTCCGCCGGGAGATCGGAGGCCGCGAGGATCGCGGCGCGCTCCGGGGATGATGCCGCGGACGTGGAGGTGGGCGCCGGATCGGCCGGGGTGTGGGCAGGGCTGAGGTCGGTGCTTTCGGTCATGTCGCTGGGGCGCGGGCTGCAAGCCATGAATGGCATGGATGGCATGAATGGCAGGGAGACAATGAAGTAGAACAGGATGCGCGGACAGAGCAGGCGCGGCAAGGCGATCACGCCACGGGCGCCTGTGTGGGGGCGGGTTGGTAGGTGCGCTCGATCGCGTGGAGGAGGGCGTCGCACGCGAACATGGCGTCGACCGCGGCGGCGAGCGACTTGCCGGCGGCGACGACCTCTGCTGTCGGGAAGCCCTGCACGAGCGCCTCGTTGTGGTGCTTGCCAAAGCACAGCAGGTCCGAGGGATGTCGTGTCTCGTCGAGGAGGCCCCGGTCACTTTTCCAGTCAGCGAGCAACGCGGCG
>JAYUXQ010000614.1:0-1635 GCA_043752905.1 Nannocystis sp.
GCGAGGCCGAGGTGATCGAGCAGCTCGAGCAGCGCCGCGGCCTGCCAGCGCGGGCTGTAGTCGGCGCACAGGACCGGCGGCGGACGATCGCTGTCGCCACAGCCTGGCAGGTCCGGGGCGAGCACGCGGCGGTCGCCGGCGAGCCCGGGGATCAGGCGCGTGAAGCTGTGGCTGGTCACCAGCAGGCCGTGCAACAGCAGCACGGGCGGGCGCGCGGGCCCGGCGTCGCTACCGTGGTCGCGCACAAATACGCGGCCGAACGACAGCGAGACCAGGCGCGAGGCCTCGCGGGTGCTCGGGGTGAAGCCGGGCTCCCTCACGGCGTGGTCGACTCTCCGCCGGTCCCCTGCCCGCCGCCGTGCAGCAGGTGCTCGGGGAAGCGGGCGTGCATGGCGGTGAACACCAGCTCCTCGGCCTCGCGGCCCGACTGCGACAGCAGGGCGCGCTGGGCGAGGGCGATCATCTCCGTCGAGGTCGAGCTGCGGATGATGTTCTTGATCACCGGGATCGCGGACGGGTGCATCGACAGCTCGGTGATGCCGAGGCCGATCAGGACCCAGGTGTAGCGCGGGTCCGCGGCCATCTCGCCGCACAGGCTGACGGGGACCTTGTTGCGCAGGCCGGCCTCGGCGACGGTCTTGATCAGGCGCAGGATCGCCGGGTGCAGCGGCTGGTACAGATAGGCGACGGCCTCGTTCTCGCGGTCGATCGCCAGGGTGTACTGGATCAGGTCGTTGGTGCCGATGCTGATGAAGTCGACGCGCTGCGCGAGCACGTCGGCGATCATCGCCGCGGCCGGGGTCTCGACCATGATGCCGATCGCCAGGTCCTCGGCGTGGGCCATGCCGGCGCTGGCGAGTTGCTCCCGCGCCTCCTCGATCGCCTCGAGGCCCTGCTCGAGCTCCTCGATCGAGCCGACCAGCGGCAGCATGATCGCCAGCGGGCCGTGCACACCGGCGCGCAGGAACCCGCGTAGTTGCTCGAGGAACATGCTGCGCTCGCGCAACGCGAGTCGCAGCGAGCGCATGCCCATCGCCGGGTTGTTCTCCTCCTCGAAGTCGAGCAGGTCGCTCGACTTGTCGGACCCGAGGTCGAAGGTGCGAAACACCACCGGGTACGGCGCGCAGCGGCGCAGCACCAGCTTGGCCATCCGGTAGTGCTCCTCCTCGTTGGGCAGCACCTCGCGGTTCATGAACATGTACTCGCTGCGGTACAGGCCGACGCCCTCGGCCCCGTAGCGCAGGGCGAGGTCGAGCTCCTCGCTGATCGCCAGGTTGGCGCGCACGGTGACGTGCAAGCCGTCGCTCGAGATCGCCGGGAACGCGTGCTCCTTGCGCACGCGCTGCTCGAAGGCGTTGTAGCGCTCGCGCTGGCCGGCGTGATGCGTGACCTCGTCGGGTTCGGGGCGAACGATGACGTGGCCGTGCACGCCGTCGACGACGACGACATCGCCGGAGTCGACGATCTCGAGGATGTCCTCGATGCCGACGACCGCGGGGATCTGCAGCGAGCGCGCCATGATCGCGCTGTGCGAGGTGCGGCCGCCGACGCCGGTGATGATGCCGACGACGTGACAGCGGTGCAGGCGGGCGGTGTCGGCGGGGCTGAGGTCGTGGGCGACGACGACGGACCCGG
>JAYUXQ010000615.1:0-1634 GCA_043752905.1 Nannocystis sp.
GCGCGCGAGGGCGACGGTCGGCGAGATCAGCCTGGCGCTCGAGCGCGTGTGGGGCCGCCACCAGGCGACGATACGCACGGTGCGGGGCGTGTACAGTTCGGCCGTGAGCGACCCGGGATCGATCGAGGCGGTGCAGGCGCTGGCGCGGGCCTTCGCGGACGCCGAGGGCCGCAGGCCGAGGTTGCTGGTCGCGAAGATGGGCCAGGACGGACATGACCGCGGTGCCAAGGTGATCGCCACCGCCTTCGCGGACATGGGCTTTGATGTCGACATCGGCCCGCTGTTCCAGACGCCGGCCGAGACGGCGCTGCAGGCGGTCGAGAACGACGTGCACGTGGTCGGCGTGTCGTCGCTCGCGGCCGGACACCTGACCCTCGTGCCGCAGTTGCAGGCCGAGCTGCGGCGACTCGGGCGCGGCGACATCATGATCGTGGTCGGCGGCGTGATCCCGCCGCACGACCACGAGACGCTGAAGGCGATGGGCGTGGCGGCGGTGTTCGGGCCCGGTACGGTGCTCACCACGGCGGCCGAGCAGATCGTCCGCGACCTCGCGCGGCAGCTCGAGCTCGAGCTGAACTGAACGCGTGTCCATTGACAGCGATCGTCGTTCGCGTACCCTGCGCGCACGATGAGCCTGTCTGTCGGCATCGATCTCGGGACGACGCGCTGCGCGGTGGGCGTCATGGAGGCTGGCAAGGCGACGACGCTGCTCGTCGGTCGCCAGCCCTATCGTGAACCCTCGGTGATCGGGCACGAGGAGGACGGGTCGCCGGTCGTCGGCGAGCGCGCGCGCCGGCTGTGTTTGACGCGGCCGCGCGAGATGATGCTCGCGGCGCGGCGACTGCTCGGACGGCGCTTCGATGAACTCGACGCCGAGGCCTGGCGCGCACAACCACTGCTGCGCGCCGAGAACGGCGACGTGCAGGTCAAGCTCGGTGAGCGCGTGACCTCGACGCCGGAGCTGCTCGCGCCGCTGCTGCGACAGGTGAGACAGACGACCGAGGCCCAGCTCGGCGAGTCGATCCCGGGCGCGGTGGTGGCCGTGCGCGGGCAATTGCGAGATCTGCAGCGCCGCGCGACGCTGGCAGCGTGCCGGCTCGGAGGGCTCGAACCGCGGAGATTGATCCATACGACCACGGCGGCGGCGCTGGTGTATCACGCGACGCGTAACAGCGTCGGCGACGAGCGGATCGCGGTGATTGACTTCGGCGGCGGCGGCTTCGATGTCGCGCTGATCGAGGTCGGAGATCGCAGCGTCGAGGTGCTCGCGCAGCGTGGGGTCGAGGTCGGCGGCGAGGACCTCGACGCGCGCGTGATCGAGTGGCTGCTCGCCGAGCTGCGCGAGCAGACCGGCATCGACGGCGCGGCGGACCCCATCGTACGGGCGCGCATGCGTGACGCGGCCGAGAAGGCCCGCATCGCGCTGTCCGAGCAGAAGGAGGTCGTCGTCCACCTGCCGTATCTGGCCGCGGACGAGGCGGGACCCAAGCACCTCGCGGCCAAGCTGACGCAGAAGCGCTTTGAAAAATTGGTGGCCGACTTGCTCGACCGCTGCGCGGCGACCGTGCAGCGTGCGCTCGACGAGGCGGGCGGGCCGGTCGATCAATACACGCAGGTGCTGTTCGTCGGTGGTT
>JAYUXQ010000616.1:0-1633 GCA_043752905.1 Nannocystis sp.
GGGCGACGCCGTCGACCTCGCGCACGGCACCTACGTCGACACCCTCGTCCGTACCCAGCAGGGCTGGCGGATCTCGGCGCGCTCGCTGTATCTCATCGACTTCCTGCGCCTCGAGTCCCCGACCCCGTGACCCGGGTCCGCGCGACGCGTGCCGCTGCATCGGCTACGATCTCCGCATGCTGCTCGCGCGTCTCGCCTCCCGTGTCAATGGTCGTCGCGCGGCGGGCGAACCGCCGCTCGAGCCGGGCACGTACCCGTGGCTCGGCTCGGCGATCGAGTTCGGCAGCGACCTCCCCGCCCTGCTCGACGCCTGCCGCCGCAAGCACGGCGACGTGTTCACGCTCGTCGTCGCCGGCAAGCGCGTCACCTTCGTGCTCGACCCGCTCGACTTCCCGGAGGTCCTGCGCCGCGTCGACGACCTCAGCTTTAGCGCCCTCGCCAACGACATCGGCATCCAGGCCTTCGACTACTCGCGCGCCACCGACACGCCACCCGTCATCGACGGCATCCACGACCTATACTCCGCGCACCTCAAGGCCACCCGCCTCGCCCCGCTCTCGGACAGCTTCGCGGCCCACCTCGACCCCACGCTCGCCGCCGCGACCCCGGCCGGCTGGACCACGCGCTCGCTGTTCCAGTTCGTGGACCACATCGTATTCACCGCCGGCACCGACGCGCTGTTCGGCGCCGGCACGGCCGACCCGACGCTGCTCGCCGCGTTTCGCCGCCTGGACGCCGCGTTCCCGTTATTGGCCGCCGGCGTGCCCGCGCGGCTGCTGCCCGGCGTTCGCCGGGCGCGGCGTCTGCTCGCCGCGCGTGTCGGCCCGCTGCGGCCGGACGCCAGCGACTTCATCGCCCGCCGCGACGCCATGTTCCTCACCCACGTCGACCGCCGCGACCGCGACCACTTGCAGCTCGGGCTGCTGTGGGCCGCGCAGGCCAACACGATCCCCGCGGCCTTCTGGACCCTCGCATATGTGCTCGCCGACGCGACCGCCCGCAACGACCTGCGCGCCGAGATCGACCCGCTGTTGATCGCCTCCGGCGGCGTGTGTACCCGCGAACAGTTGCGCGCGATGACCCGACTCGACAGCGCCGTCTCGGAGGCCCTGCGCCTGGCCACCAACTCACTGACCATGCGCCTGGTGCTGCGGCCCACCGTGCTCGACCTCGACTCGGGCCGCTGGTCCCTGCGTCAGGGCGACCGCCTGTGCATCGCCCCCTCGGTCACCCACCGCGACCCCGCCCTGTTCCCCGAGCCCGAGCGCTACCGCCACGACCGCTTCATCGGCGCCCAGTTCATCAAGCGCGGCAAAAAAGTCGGCCTCGCCTTCATGCCTTACGGCGGCGGCGTCAGCATGTGCCCCGGCCGCTACCTGGCCCACGAGGAGGTCAAGCACCTGGTCGCGCGCGTCCTGCATCGCCTCGACGTCGAGCTGCTCGGCCCGCTGCCCCCGCTCGATGGCCGGCGCGCCGGCCTCGGCGTCCTCCCGCCCCGCGGCGCGCTCATGGTCCGCATGCGTCCGCGGGCCCGAGCTGTTTAGCGAGTGCGCCAGCGGTGGATCAGCGTGTCGAAGCCCATCCCGGCGAGGACCATCACCAGCATGCCGAGCGCGAACATGAGGTGCCCCTC
>JAYUXQ010000617.1:0-10528 GCA_043752905.1 Nannocystis sp.
GGCAGCTAGGAGGGCGCTCCGCATCGCGGACATGGGTACATCATACCCTCGCGGGCCAGCACTCCGCGAGCGCCGCGATCCACCCGAACGATACCGGACGCGCGATCTCAGCCCGCTTGCTTGCCGGGCTTGTCCGCGACCTTGCCGGGCCCGGGCTTCGCCTTGGCGGCCACCGGGATGACGATGCGCGGGCGCTTCGGGTCGTCCTTGCTGCGGCGCCGGTACAGCACCACGATCCGGCCGATCACCTGGACCAGCTGCGACGCGGTCGCCACGACCAGCTCCTGGGCGGCGACCTTCCGTTCACCCTCGTAGGCTTGCCCGAGCCGGATCTTGATCAGCTCGTGCTGCTCGAGGGCGACCAGCGCGGCCTGTCCCACGCCGGGCGTGATCCCATCGGCGCCGACCTGGACGAGCGGCGCCAGCCCGTGGGCGAGCGACTTGAGGTGGGCACGGGCGCGGGCGCTGAGCGGCGGCAGAGGCATCGGGGCGATGCTTAGCACGCCACTTCCCCCGCCCCGCGCCCCGACAAGCGACTTCTCGCACGCCCCCCCGGGCTGGCCTCGCACGCGATTTCTACGAACTGTCCCGAGAGACAGCCTGCTCGCCATCACGGTCCCAGCGCAGCCACGCCAGCAGCTCGAGGTTCCCGTCCTGCCCCGCGATCGCCGAATCACAGGTATCGACGACCACGAAGCCCAGCGCCTCCGCGGCCGCCAGCACCCCCGCCAGCGCGGCAGCCCTGCCGCCAGCGTCGCGCACCACCCCGCCCGCGCCGACCTCCCCGCGCGCCAGCTCGAACTGCGGCTTGATGAGCACCACCACGTCCGCCTGCGGTGCCAGGAACGCGGGGACCGCCGGCAGCACCTTGCGCAACGAGATGAACGAGCAGTCCGCGACCACCAGCGTCACCGGCTCACCGATGCGCTCCGGCGCCAGCGTGCGGATGTTGGTGCGGTCGAGCACCACCACGCGCGGGTCCTGGACCAGCTTCCACGCCAATTGCCCGTACCCGACATCGACCGCGTAGACCCGGGCCGCGCCGGCCTGCAGCACGCAGTCGGTGAACCCCCCGGTCGACGCCCCGATGTCGATCACCACGCGCCCGCGGACCTCGAGCCCGACGAACCTCGCGAGCGCCCCGCGTAATTTCTGACCGCCGCGCGACACGAATGGCGCCACCTGGCCACGCACGCGCACTGGCGCGTCGGCGGCGACGAGCGTTCCGGGTTTGGTCTCGGTGTGGTCACCGACGACGACCTTGCCGGCGACGACGAGCGCCTGGGCGAGCGCCTGCGTCTCGCACAGCTCGCGCTCGACGAGCAGCAGATCGAGCCGCGTCCTGGAGGGCCTCGCCACCGTTCCCCTATACCGCGCGCCCGGGTGGTGTACGCTCACGGTTCCGCTTGAGCATCCCCTCATGACCCTTGCGATCTCCGTGCCCTGGCTCGACTGGCTGACCGCCCCGAAGGATGGCCCGATCCTCGTGCTGCTGGCGCTGGTGCTGGTAGCGCGGGTCCTGGGCCGCAGGTCCCGGCGAGGCAGCGCCTGATCCCCCGCCCTGATCCCCGTCGACATAATTTCAGCTCTTGCGTCGCGCGATGAGTTCGGTTAGCTTCCCGGCCCTGTCCCGGGGCAGTAGCTCAGCTGGGAGAGCGGTGCGTTCGCAATGCACAGGTCAGGGGTTCGATCCCCCTCTGCTCCACTCGAAGCCCAGAGCCCCCACCGCGGGCTTTGGGCTTCGGCTTTTGCGGCCACTGCGGTGGCCAACTGCGGTGGCCACCGCAGTTTCGGGCCGTTTCAGGCCCACGCGATCCCGGAGCGGCTCACACTTCCTGGTGCGCGCGCGCTCCCGGTCGGCTGTTTCCAGTCTTGCCGTATCCCGGGCCAAGTGTCAGGATCGCAGCCCGCTGACTGCGGCGCCCGGCTCGGTTCATGTACAAGCTCTTCAAGCGCACCTACTACCCGGGCCACTTCGAGGTGCAGATCGCGGGTGCGTGCGATCCAGGCCTGTCGCGCGAGCACAACGAGGACGCCATCGCGATCCAGGAGGACGATGGCCGCGGTTATTACATGGCGGTCGTATGCGACGGCATGGGCGGCCACAACGCCGGCGAGGTCGCCTCGGCGATGGCCGTCGAGAAGATCCGCACCTACCTCGACGCCAACTTTCGCAAGCAGGGCCCGCGTGAGCTGCTCTATCACGGGTTCTTGCTCGCCAGCACCACGATCTCCGAGTACAGCGCCAAGAACCCCGACACGGAGGGCATGGGCTGCACCTGTGTGATGGTCATGGGCGTGCGCGACAAGATGTGGGTCGCGCACTCGGGCGACAGCCGGGCCTACCTGGTCGACAAGAAGGCCGCCACCGCGATCACCCTCGACCACACCATGGTCCAGGAGCTCGTCACCAAGGGCGTCATCACCAAGGAGCAGGCTGCCGTGCACCCCTACCGCGGGCGCATCTCACGCTGCCTCGGCCATGGCCGCTCCAAGGGCGTACCCGACATCAACGCCGGCATCATCGAGTACGGCGACAACATCCTCCTGTGCAGCGACGGCCTCAGCGATGTCGTCCCCAACGAGGAGATGCACACCATCGTGATCGAGAACTCCGCCCAGCAGGCCGTGCGAAAGCTCGTACAGGCCGCCAACCACCACGGCGGACCCGACAACATCAGCGCGATCATCCTGCGCCGGGTGCAGTGATAGGAGCCCCGCGTGAACCGTGTGAACCGCCTCTCGATCCTCGCCCTCGCCTGTCTCCCGGCCTGCACGATGGGCGTCGTCCCCCGCGACGCGCCACCGCCCGAGCCGGCCACCACGCCCGCGCACGCCGAGTCACAGCCCGCCGAACCGCAGCCCGCAAAACCGCAGCCCGCCGAACCAGCCACGGACCCCGCCCAGCCCGCGGCCGCGGCGCCCGTCGAGTACCGCCTCGACGGCCACCGCCTCGAGCTGCCCGGGCCGATCGTCTTCGTCGCGGGCAAGGCCCAGCTCGACCCTGCGAGCGATCCCGCCCTCGAGCACGCGCGCGGCTATCTGGCGGCCAAGGAGTCGATCAGCCTGCTGCGCATCGAGGGCCACGCCGACGACCAGGCGCTCTCGGAGCAGCGGGCCGTCGCGGTCGGGCGCTGGCTCGTCGCGCACGGCGTCGACTGCAAGCGTCTGCTCGCGGTCGGCTTCGGCGCCAACAAGCCGAGCGCCGACGCGAGCACCCCCGAGGGCAAGGCCCGGAACACCCGCATCGAGCTGCACAACGCGGCCCTGCGCGGTCGGCCGATCGGTGGCGCCAGCCTCGAAGGCGGCGGCCAGGTCGCCAGCGCCGACCTCTGCCAGTAGCGCCCTGCCGCGGGGTTTGCATCCGCGGCGCCGCACTGCTACCAACCGCGGTTACGTATGACCGCGACCTCCTCGTCCGTCTATCCGCGATTTGACCTGCACGAGCGCCGGCGCACCCTGCCGCTCCTGCGGACCATGCAAGAGCGCGTGCTCGTGTGTGACGGCGCGATGGGGACGATGATCCAGAACGCCAACCTGAGCGTCGACGACTTCGAGGGCAACGACGGCTGCAACGAGCTGCTCGTGCGCACCCGCCCGGATGTCATCCGCGAGATCCACGCGGCCTACTTCGCCGCCGGGGCCGACTGCGTCGAGACCAACACCTTCGGCGCGACGAGGTTGGTCCTCAACGAGTTCGGCCTCGGCCACGAGACCTACGCCCTCAACCGCACCGCCGCCGCGCTTGCCCGCGAGGTCGCCCAGGAGTTCTCGACCCCCGAGCGCCCGCGCTTCGTGCTCGGCTCGGTCGGCCCGACCACCCGCCTGGTCTCGCTCGGCCACATCACCTTCGACGACCTGCTCGCCAATTACGAGGAGCAGATCGGCGGCCTGATCGACGGCGGCGCCGACGGCATCCTCATTGAGACCTGCCAGGACATCTTGCAGGTCAAGTGCGCCACGATCGCGGCCAACCGCGCCGCGCACAAGCGCAACGTCGAGGTCCCGATCCTCGTGCAGGTCACCATCGAGACCACGGGCACCCTGCTCGTCGGCACCGACATCGCCGGTGCCCTGGTCGTCATCGAGTCGCTCCCGATCGACGTCATCGGCCTCAACTGCGCGACCGGCCCCGACCTCATGGTCGAGCACGTCAAGCACCTCGGCCGCCACTCGACCCGCCTCGTCAGCGTCCAGCCCAACGCCGGCCTGCCGCAAAACGTCGACGGTCGCGCCGTCTATCACCTGACCCCCGCCGAGCTCGCCCGGGCCCACCAGCGCTTCGCCGGCGAGTTCGGCGTCTCGCTGGTCGGCGGCTGTTGCGGCACCACCCCCGAGCACATCGCTGCGATCGCCGCCGCCGTGCAGGGCATTGTTCCCGGCCCGCGGCCGACCACCTTCCAGCCGCAGCTGGCGAGCCTCTACGGCGCCGTCCCGCTCGACCAGGACAGCGGCCCGCTGTTGGTGGGAGAGCGCACCAACGCCAACGGCAGCCTCAAATTCAAGGAGATGCTGCTCGCCGGTGACTTCGACGGCATGGCCGAGCTGGCCAAGGAGCAGCAGGCCGAGGGCGCGCACGTGCTCGACGTATGCGTCGCCTACGTCGGTCGCGACGAGGTCCGCGACATGACCGAGGCGCTGCGCCGGATCGTGCCCGCCGTCTCGATGCCGATCATGATCGATACCACGCAGCTCGACGTCCTCGAGGCCGCGCTGAAGATGATCGGCGGGCGCCCGATCATCAACTCGATCAACCTCGAGGACGGTGAGGACAGGTTCGACAAGGTCGCCTACCTCGCCCGCGAGTACGGCGCCGCGCTGGTCGCCCTGACGATCGACGAGGTCGGCATGGCCAAGGACGCCGCCAGCAAGCTCGCCTGCGCCAAGCGCATGCGCGACCTGCTGGTCGACCGCCACGGCATGCTCGAGGCCGACATCGTGTTCGACCCTCTGACCTTCACGATCGCCCAGGGCGAGGAGGACAGCCGCAAATTGGGCCTGGAGACCCTCGCCGGCATCCGCCTGATCGACGCCGAGATCCCCGCTGCGCGCACGATCCTCGGCCTCTCCAACATCTCCTTCGGCCTCAAGCCCTACCTGCGCCAGGTCCTCAACTCGGTGTATCTCGCCGAGGCCCGCGAGCACGGCCTCGACTCCGCGATCCTCAACGCCAGGAAGATCATCCCGACCCACAAGCTCGGCGAGGACGACCTCAAGGTCACGCGGGACCTCATCTACGACCGCCGCGCCGAGGGCTACGACCCGCTGTTTGCGTTCATCGAGCGCTTCGCCGGCGCCGCCAGGGTCGAGATGGGCGGCGCCGAGGAGGCCGCACTCCCGCTCGAGGAGCGCCTCAAGAAGCGCATCGTCGACGGCAACAAGATCGGCTTCGACGTGTTGCTGGATGAGGCCCTCAAGATCCACCCGGCCCTCGACATTATTAATCTGTTCCTGCTCGACGGCATGCGCGTCGTCGGCGAGCTGTTCGGCGCCGGCAAGATGCAGCTGCCCTTCGTCCTGCAATCCGCCGAGGCGATGAAGACCGCCGTACGCCACCTCGAGCCCCACCTCGCGCGCGCCGCCGGCCCGCGCAAGGGCTGCATGGTGCTCGCCACCGTCAAGGGCGACGTCCACGACATCGGCAAGAACCTGGTCGACATCATCCTCAGCAACAACGGCTACCAGGTCGTCAACCTCGGCATCAAGCAACCACTCGACAACATCCTCGCCGCCGCCCGCGAACACAAGCCGGACGCCATCGGCTTTAGCGGCCTGCTCGTCAAGTCGACCGTCATCATGAAGGAGAACCTCGAGGCCATGCGCGAGCAGGGCATCGCCATGCCGGTCATCTGCGGCGGCGCGGCGCTCAATCGCGGGTACGTCGACCACAACCTGCAAAACGCCTACAGCGGCACCGAAGTAGCCAGGCCGGCCGTGGATGGCAACACCGACGCGAACTCGACACCTGTCCCCGAGGCCGAGGACGCCCCGCGCCTCCAGGCTGCGCGCCCGCGTGCGCGCGTCTTCTACGCCAAGGACGCCTTCGAGGGCCTCGCGCTGATGGACGAGCTGTGCGGCCACGTCGCGCCCGACAAGATCACTTTGACCGGCCCCAAGCCGCGCAAGGCAACCCGCCACACCACGCAGGACGAGTACGACGCCCACCTCAAGAAGGCGATCGAGACCTACGTGAAGAATGACGTGCAGCCGGTCTCCAGCGTCCCGACGCCGCCGTTCTGGGGCGCGCGCGTGGTCGGCCCGGAGGAGCTCCAGCTCGGCGAGATCTTCCGCTACATCAACAAGAAGGCGCTATTCACGGGTCAATGGCAGTACCGGCGCGGCCGGCTCAGCGAGGCCGAGTACGAGGACCTGATCCACAATACCGTCGAGCCCAAGTTTCGCATGTGGTGCGAGCGCACGATCGTCGAGAAGATGCTCGAGCCACGCGTGGTCTACGGCTACTTCCCGTGCCAGAGCGACCACAACAACCTCCTCATCTACGACCCCGAGGACCGCGCCCCGCCGCTGCGGATCGCCTTCCCGCGTCAGCTGGAGAAGGGCCGCCTGTGCATCGCCGACTTCTTTCGCAGCGTGAGTTCCGGCGAGCGCGACGTCATCGCCCTCACCTGCGTCACCATGAGTGAGGTCGCCACGCGCCTCAGCGGTGAGATGTTCGCCGCCGACCGCTATGACGACTACCTGCACTTCTACGGCCTCGGAGTCGAGAGCGCCGAGAGCCTCGCCGAGCTGTGGCATAAACGCGTCCGCCGCGAACTCAACATCGCCCAGGACGACGCCACCGACATCCGCGACCTGTTCAAGCAGCACTATCAAGGCTCGCGCTACAGCTTCGGCTACCCCGCCTGCCCCAAGCTCGAGGACCAGGTCCCCCTCGTCAAGCTCCTGCGCACCGACCGTATCGGCGTCAGCCTCACCGAGGAAGGCTTCCAGATGGTCCCGGAGCAGTCGACCAGCGCCATCATCGTCCACCACCCGGCCGCCAAGTATTTCAATATTTGAGCCTGGCGAAGCTGTCCCCGGGGACAGCTTTCCCGGACCACGCCACCTGGGTGCGTGAATGCCCCCCGCCTCAAGGGGCGAGGGGCGAGCAGACCACTGGCCGCGATCGCTCCCGATCGCGGCCAGCCCGATCAGAACTGGGCGAAGAACGCCCAGATGCCGGGCCCGGCCCAGCTCGGCCAGCCGTGCCCGCTGAGCGCCGGCTCGCTGTGCTCACACCAGACGACCGGGGCGCCGTCGTCACACCCGGTGAACGCGGTGCACGGCGCCGGGTCGACCGGGTCTGCCGTGGCGTCGCAGCTATTGGCCGCGGTCCACTGGTCGCGGCTGTTCTCACCCTCGCTAAACGGCACGACCATGTCGACGTTGCCGTGCGCCAGCCAGGCGGCGACTTGCCCGGTGCAGTCGCCAAACGGCCCGCCGCCGGCGACCAGCCCGATCGCGCGCACGACATCGCCACGGAAGCAGCCGATCTGGTTCGACATGTAGCCGCCGAAGCTGTGTCCGGTGCTGAAGATGCGTTCGGGGTCGATGCACAGGCGCGACTGCACCTCGCTAAACAGCGCGTCGAACAGCGCGAAGTCCTCGTTGTTCGGGTCGAGGTCCCAGCCGGTCTGGTTGGCCATATCGGCCAGCGGCAAGCCGTCGGGGTACACGAAGATCGCCTGACCGAGCGAGGCCTCCTCAATTTTATAGTACAGCTGCGCGAGCCCGCCCGAGCCGCCGCGGCCGTGCCACGCGAACACCAGCGGATAAGGCTTCGACGGGTCGTAGTCGGCGGGGATCGACAGGATGTAGTCGCGCTCCATTCCCGCCGCCGTGATCTTCTGCGGCGTCGACCCGCTGACATCCGGCACTTTCCCGCAGCCGCCGATCGGCTCGCCGGTCATGTCTCCCGTGTCCGTGCCGTCACCCGTATCCGTCACGCCCATCGTCGTGTCGGCCGTCGTCGGATCGCTCGACGCCTCGGTCGCCGGCCCGCTCGAGGTCCCGGTCGATGTACTCGTCCCCGTCCCCGACGGGTCATTCGTCGTCGCGCTCGTCGACGTGGTGGGATCGCTCGCGGTCGCCGTCGTCGGCTCGCCGGACTCCGAACCTGTCCCTTCGGTCAGACCACTCGAGCCCGTCGTGTCGGTCTCGCCGCTGGACCCCGAACAACCCGCGAACACACCCGCAACAAATAGAAGCCATCGCATTTCGCGACGGTACCGCAGCGACGACCACAAACCCAGCCGTCCCGGAGCGCCAGGCTGCCGTGGTCGACCGCCCGCGGACCCGCCCACGCCGGGGCGCCAGCCGTCACGTTCTCTGGCCGCCAGCGATCGAGTCGCCGTCAGCTCCGCGGCTCGTCGGCGCTGACCGTGGCCGCGAGGCCACGTGGGGGCGTGACCGTCAGGCCGTCCGCGAGTCCACGTGAGCGCACGACCTCCACATAATAATCCAGCGGCTGGCGAGCATCGATCTCACCGGCCTCGCACAGCACCTCGAGCTGGGTCCGCAGCACGCCGATGTGTTTGCCGGGCGGCAGGCCCAGGGCGGTCATCAACAGGTTGCCGAGCCCTGGTGGCAGCGGCGGCACGCGGGCATCCTCGGCCGCGATCTCCCGGATCCGTCGCGCCAGCTCGGAGATCAGGCACAGGCAGCGCTGGCGCTTCCCGGGCCGCTTGCTGGTGACGTCGGCGCGCGACAGGTCGAGCAGGTCGGTGAGCACCGGGCCCACCTCGTGGGCAAAGCGGCGCACCGCGGCGTCGGTCCAGCTGGTGTCGTATTGCCCGCCGCGCAGGTGATACAAGATCAGCAGCTCGACGCGCTCGACCATGTCGGCCGGAAAGCCGATGCGGCGCCGGGGACCGCGACGAAACATCCGTACGCCCTCCTCGGCGTGGCCATGAAAGGTCACCTTGCCGGGGCCGACGAAGCGCCGCGTCGGCACCTTGCCGATGTCGTGCAGCACCGCCGCCCAGCGAACGGCAGGCCGCGGCACCGCCTGGCGCACGACCGCCTTGGTGTGCTCCCAGACATCCTTGTGCCGCCGGCCGCCCTCCTGCGAAAATGCCACCGTCGCGTCGAGCTCGGGCATCAGGTGGACCAGCAAGCCGGCGTCGCGCAGCCACTGCATCGCGACTTCGGGGTGATGCCCGCACAGCGCGGGCGTCAGCAGCGTGTAGACCTCGGCGGGCGACAGGGCGGTGATCCGTTCGGCCTGCGCGGCGATCTGCGCGGTGAGCGCAAGATCGGGGATCTCGCCGCATTGCCCGGCCCGGAGCAGCGGAGCGAGCATTTCACCGGGTTCGAGGAGGATGGAGACGGGAGCGGCAGACACGGTGGCTTCACCGGCCGCGGTCGGTCGGGTCGCGGAGCATACCAGGGGTCGCGCTGCGGGTCTGTGACCGAGTGGGCCGTCCTCCCGACAGCGGGTGAAAAGCCGGCGGGATTCGCACGCTGGACGCATCGGAAGGCACTCGGCGGGGGTGCTCCCGTGTTAGCCTCGGAGCCACCCCCATGGCCGGCCATCAGTCTCCGCAGCTAGGATACAACCACAACATCCCGCACCGGGGGCGGCTCTATCACGTGCAGACCGAGGATTCGGGGGTCGCACGCGCGCACATCTTCACGCATGTGTTCTACGACGGCACGATCGTGGCTTCCAACCGCGTCGACTACAAGCCCAGGCTGGAGAGTGAGAACCTCGACGCGGTCGTCATCGGCTTGATGCAGGAGTCGCACAAGTCGATGATCCGCCAGCTTCGCAGCGGGTCCTACGACGAGAAGATCGTTCGCTTCATCGGTGTGCACCCGGAGGGCACCAACAAGGTCGAGGCGCCGGTCGCGGCGCAGCCCGACCGCAAGCCCCGCCCCGACCGCCGCCCGCCGCCCGACCCCCGGGATGTCGAGCCGCAGGGGCCCCCGTTGCAGGCCGGCGCTGCCGGCCCGACGATCGATCCGGGGCTCACGCACCCGGTGTTCTCGACGCCCGAGGCCCAGGCCCAGGTCGCCGCTGCGGTCGCTGGCAAGGGCCCTGCGCGACCGAGCCGCGGGCCTGCGCGTGTCGGTCGGCGTATGCTGGGTGGCATCGGCGGCCAGGGGGTCACCGAGGGCACACCGATCGCGCAGCGACGCGACATCGTCGTCGGCAAATTCGCCAGCGAGCACCAGTATCAGCTCGACGACGAGATCCTCGCGCTGCTTGCCGAAGAACAGTGAGGGGTCATGGGCATCAAGAGCGCGCACACCACCTTCAAGCCGCCGCAGGAGTTCGGCGTGGACGTCGTCATCTACATCACCGAGTATTGCGGTTTTTGTCGGATGGCCGAGGGCTTGCTGCAGCGCAAGAGCATCCCCTTCGAGGCGGTCGACGTCACGAACTCCAGCGAGGCCCGCAGCTGGCTCATCGAGCAAACCGGCCAGCGCACGGTCCCGCAGATCTTTATCAAGGGCCAGAGCATCGGTGGTTACAGCGAGCTGTCCGCGCTCGACCGCGCCGGCAAGCTGGCGCCGATGCTCGGCC
>JAYUXQ010000618.1:0-1625 GCA_043752905.1 Nannocystis sp.
CCGATCGCCCGCGACGTGCTCGTCTCGCTGATCGCGGGCGTCCCGGTCGGCTACGACCAGGGCACTGTCGAGATCGCGTACAGCGCCGCCGAGCCCGGATCGTCGCAGGACATCAACTTCGGCGTCGCGCCCGGCTGCACCAACACCGAGGACGGCAGCGACAGCACCGCGATCCCGCCGGTGCGCGAGCGCGAGGTCGCCGAGGCGTTCGCCGGCAGCGACGGCGCGCGCAACGTGTTCTCGATCTGCCAGGACGACTACAGCCCCGCGCTCGAGCAGATCGCCGCCACATTGCGCCGCGCGCTGCCCCCCGCCTGCGCGGGCGCCTGCATCGAGGACACCAACCTCGAGACGAGGGTCCTCGAGCCCGTGTGTAGCGTCAGCGCCAACTTCACCGGTGGCGCGAGCGAGCAGGTGCCCGGCTGCGTCGTCGACGGCGACGGCTGGGCCGTGCCCACCGGCGCCTCCGTGTGCTTCGCCATGCTCGTCGACCCCGACGGTCGCACGCCGTTCAAGGGCGATGATATGTCGCGGGTCACGAACGAGGGTGGCGCGTCGGTCCCGGCCTGCAGCACCGACACCGAGAACGTCGAGTTCAAGCTGCTACGTGCCGGTCCGCGTCGGCCCGGCGTCAGCTACGAGGCCGCCTGCGTCGCCGCCGACGACGACACGACCTGCGCCACCGACTGAAGATGCGCCGGAGCGCGCACGCCCGCGGCACGTGCGAGCACGGACGGATCGGGCTAGCATGGGCCGGCGCATGTCCCAGTTCCCCTCGCTCCTCCTGCGACACGACGGCGTGTCGGCCCAGGGCGCCTTCGCCGAGGCCCAGGCCGCCTTCCTCGACCCCGACCCCGCGACCGTGCAGCGCCTGCGTTCGTTGCTCGCGGCCAGCGACGCCGGGGTCGTCGCCCACTTCTACATGGACGCCGAGCTGCAAGGCGCGCTGCTGGCCACGAAGTGGCCGCGTCTGCACATCTCCGACTCGCTGGTGATGGCCGACCGCGCGGTGGCGATGGCCCGGCAGGGCGCGCGGGCGGTGGTCGTGCTCGGGGTCGACTTCATGTCCGAGAACGTGCGCGCCGTGATGGACTCGGCCGGCTTCGGTCACATCCCGGTGTATCGCGTCACCGCGGAGCCGATCGGCTGCTCGCTCGCGGCCGCCGCCGAGGCGCCCGCGTACGCGGCTTACCTGCGCCGCGCCGCGCAGACGCCGAACTCGCTGCACGTCGTGTACATCAACACCAGCCTGCGCACCAAGGCCAACGCCCAGGCGATCCTCCCGACGATCACCTGCACCTCGTCGAACGTCATCCAGACGATCCTCGAGACCTTTGCCAGCGACCCGGATGCGAACGTGTGGTTCGGCCCCGACACGTACATGGGCCATAACCTCCGCGTGCTGTTCGAGCGCCTCGCCCACATGGACGACGCCGCGATCGCAGCGCTGCACCCGAAGCACGACCGGGCCAGCGTCGCCGCCCTGCTGCCGCGCTTCCATTACTTCGAGCAGGGCAATTGCATCGTCCATCACATGTTCGGCGCCGAGGTCGTCGCCCGCGTCCGTGACGGCTATCCCGACGCCCACATCACCGCCCACCTCGAGGTCCCCGGCGAGATGTTCG
>JAYUXQ010000619.1:0-1624 GCA_043752905.1 Nannocystis sp.
TGCCCCTTGCCGTCGGCGAGCTCGTTGCACCACACCACCGCGCTGTTGTCGAGCACGCTGCCCTCGCCCTCCTTGTAGGCGTGGAGCTTGTCGAGCAGGTAACGGTACTGCTCGGCGTACCAGCGGTCGATCTGGGTGATGAGCTCGAGGTAGCCCGCGACCTCGTCACCGGAGTTGTCGTCCTTGGTATTGCCGTGCGACAGCTTGTGATGGTTGTACTCGTGGGCCATGCCGTCCCACGTGAAGATCGGGCCGCCAGCGCCCGAGCCCCACTGGATCGACCCGACGTTGGTCGCGCCGCAGGCGATCGCCATCGCCATGATGTCCATCTGCATCTGACCGACGCGCTTGTACTCGGCGTCGGTGGCGACGGTGTCGGGGTTGAGGGCCTCGATCTCGGCGGCGCGGGCGGGGTCGAGCGCGCACGCGATGAGACCGGAGCCAGCCATCTCGAGCTCGAGGTCGCGGATCGAGTCGAGGTGCATCTCGACCTTTTGCGCGTCCTCCTTGCCGAGGCTCTTCAGCTGCCCGAAGTCCTCCTCCACGAGGTCGAGCACGCTCTGCCTGCGCGTGGCGATCCGCATCTTGGCCTCCGCGTCGAGGTCGCCGATGCCCATCAGGTCCTGGAAGATCAGCCAGGGGTTGTTCTCGCCGGTCACCGGCGAGTCGCTGCCCGAGAACGACACGTACCCGAGCTGATTATTGGCGCGATAGCCGACCATCGTCGTCAGCGCCTGCTTGCCGCCGGGGTTGATCTGCTGCGCGGCGACCTGGTCCACGCTCGGGCCCGACGCGAACAACGTGCCGTCGATCAGCGGCTGCGCGGTCAGCTTGTGGCCCATGCCCTTGGCGTGGTCGTCCCCCACCTTGGCGTACTCGTCGAAGTTGAAGCCCCGCGGCGCCATGTAGATCCCCCGTGGGATCAGCAGGCGACTGGCGTGGTCACGCAGCGGCGACAGGGCGCAGCTGTCCGGGAACGACTCGGCCGTCAGCGCGCCGTAGCCGGTCGTCGGATAGAAGCTCTGCAAATTGGCGCCGTTGCAGGTGAAGAACACCAGCAGGCGCTTTTGCGGGTCGCCCGCGGCCCTCGCCGTCGACATGAAGCGGCGCCAATGCAGCGACTCGAGCAGCGGCAACGCCACTGCCACACCGCCGGCCCCGCGCAAAAATGTACGTCTTTTCATGGTCCCTCCTCCACCGCCCGGTAGCGGAACGCCGTGGTCCTGGTCAGCGCGACCAGCAACTCCTGGATGTTGTAGCCCTCGTCTTGCAGCGCGGCGTGCAGCTCGTCGAGCGTGCACCGGTCGACCGGCTGCTCCTGACGGGCAAAGCCGTAGCGGAACCACTGCGTCAGGTAGCAGCGCTGTCCGTCCTCGGAGTCGGCGATCTGGCCGACCATGTCGATCGCGTCGGAGAACGTGAACTGGGTGCCGTACTTGCCGTAGAACTCGCTGGCCGAGTCGATCGGCTCGCCGTTCTCGAAGTCGCGCCACTGCCCCAGCGCGTCGTAATGCTCGAACGCGAACCCCGGCGGGTTGATCACCGTCTTGTGGCACCCCGCGCAATACTCCTTGGATTGCGTGTGGGCCTCGACCTGCTGGCGGGTCGTCTTGATCTCGCCCTC
>JAYUXQ010000620.1:0-4260 GCA_043752905.1 Nannocystis sp.
TCGGAGTTCCTGCGCCTGCGCCTGGCGGGTCTGGTACGCGACGCCTCGACGGTGGTGCTGGCGCTGTGCAACCCGCAGTCCGCGACGGTGGCGCGACCCCCCGGGGTCGGGGACCGCCCGGTTTATTACGCCGATGGCGACGTGACGGCGTGGATGCAACGCCGCCCCGGCGCGCACGGCTGGACACCCGCCGAGGTGGAGATCATCCTCGCAGCGGAGCGCTGGCACCGGCGCTGAGGACCGACACCCATGCCGAGATCCGTGACCGACGACCAGAGACTCACCTACGCGGGCATCCACGTGCTCAAGAAGATGGACCTCAAGCCGGCCGACGGCGGGATCCCCATGCCCGTGGTCCTCGACTCGATGCAGGCCGCGCTCGAGGACGTGCTCGAGCGCCTGGTGATGCAGGGCCACCTCGAGATCGACCGCAAAGCCCAGCGCTACAAGATCACCAAGGCCGGCTACAAATACATCGGCACCCTCATCGACGAGGCCGAGGCCATCATCTCGGAATTCGATGAATGGGAGACCGCCGACATGGTCACGGAGCTCAAGGCCCGTAATCTCGACCCGCTGCGCGCCCGCTTCCTCTGGGGCTGGTATCAGGACGAGTTCGATGACCTCGTGCAGTTCCAGGAGCGCCGCGGCATCGCTCCGGTCGAGCCCTACTGGGCCAACTTCGTCGTCAGTAGCGAGTTCTACGACAATTTGGCGCTGGATCTCGAGGGCCCGAACTGAGGCCGGCGCGAGCGGAGCGACGGGCTTGCCTCCGGGCGAAGGGGTGCCATAGAGAATTATGGCGGCTCCAAAAAATTCGCTGGTGAGCAACATCAACAAGAAGAAGGCGTCCGGGACGAGCCGCTCCAGAGCGAACTCGACGGTCTCCTCGAAGGCATACAAGCAGATGAAGGAGGGATGGCCCGCGAGCGCGAAGAAGGCGAGCGCGAAGAAGGCGAGCGCGAAGAAGACCGCGACGAAGAAGACCGCGACGAAGAAAACCGCGACGAAGAAAACCGCGGCGAAGAAAACCGCGACGAAGAAAACCGCGACCAAGAAAACCGCGACCAAGGCGGCGGGTGTGAAGAAGACGGCGAAGCGCGGCGCGAACAAGCGGACCGCGAAGAAGTCCTGAATCCCCGTCTCGCCATTTTCAAAATGGCGAGGGCGAGCGGGCGCGGGGCTTTTTAAAAGCATCTGGAAGCCGCCGCTGACGGGCAGATAGGCGCCGGTGACGAAGCCTGCGTCGTCGCTTGCGAGCAACGCGACGGCGCCGGCGACGTCCTCCGGGTGGGCGATCCGCCCGAGGGGTGTGAACCGTGTGATCATCTCGCGGGCGACCGGGTCGATGTGTGGGGCGCTGGCGTCGGTGGCGGTGAGACCGGGCGCGACGACGTTGACGCGGATGCAGTGCGGTCCGAGCTCCGCGGCGAGCGAGCGCACCAGCGCGTCGCATGATGCTTTGCCGACGGAGTGCGCAGAGAAGCCAGGACGCGACGCGCGCGAGAGTCCCGAGCCGATCACGATGATGCAGCCGCGTCCGTGGGAGATCATCGCTGGTGCGGCGAGCTTGCTCGGCACCCACACCGCGCGCAGCTCACCGAGCACCATGTGCTCGACCTGCGCCCAGTCCATCGCCATGAACGGCGCGATGATGAAGTCCCGCACCGCCGTGGCGTTGAGCACGAGCGTATCGATCGGGCCGAGGGCCGCGGTGACCTCGTCGAGCATTCGCTGCACCTGTTCGCTGTCCCCGACGTCGCCCTGTACGGCGAGCGCGCGGCCCCCCGCGGCCTCGATGGTGGCGACGACCTCGCGGGCCGCGGCCTCGCTATGAACGTAGTTGACGCCCACCGCGGCGCCGTGGCGAGCGAGACGCACGGCCGTCGCGGCGCCGATGCCCCGGCTCGCGCCGGTGACGAGGGCGACGCGGCCGTGCAGCGGGAGGTGGACATTGGTCGATCGCTTTCGAACGGGTGGTCAGGCGCCCGGCAGCTCGGCGCAGCGCAGGTTGCCGGACTCGCCGACCTGCTCTCTGGTCCACCATGTGTGGGTGTCGGGGCTGCCGGGTGGGCTGAACTTATAACGCCAGAATCGCAGGCGGATCGCGGCGGGGTTGGGCAGCAGCGGGGTTGCGAAGGCGGACTGGGCGCGGACGGGGTCGCGGCAGAGCATGACGAGGAGGCGCAGGATGTAGCCCGGGGGGCGGCCCTCCGCGGCGAGGCCATAGAACCATAGCTGAAAGTCGAGGCGCGGCTGGTGCGGAGCGACGAAGGGAGGCGGGCGGTCGAGCGGGCCGGGCTTGTAATTCAGGGTGTAGTCGAGCCAGGTGGTGTCGTCGGAGGTGGCCGAAAATTCGGGCTCGATGCGCTCGCGGGTGATCGCCGCGAACAAATGATACGTGTTGATCATGTCGAGCGGGGCGTACAGCGGCGCGAACCTGGCCTGCAAGGCCTGCGCGGTCGCGCTGTCGGAGAAGTTGGCGCGGGCGTCGAGCAGCGAGATGGCGAGATAGAGGATCGCAAAGGTGGCGGTCAGGGTCGTGCGTAAGCCGCCGGGCGGGCTGTCCTCGGGGACAGGTGCGCGCAGCCACGAAGGCAGTCGGGCCAGCCATCGCCGCGGGCGCTCGAGGTCGCTGTCTCGCAGCAGGAACAGGTGCAGGGCCAGCGAGAGGTGGATGAAGAAGCCGTAGTTGGCGGTGAGCAGGTTGACGAGCTGGAAGCCGGTGAGCGCGAAGAAGGCGACCAGGCGGCCGCGGCGGCCGGCGAAGATCAGCAAGGGGACCAGCAGCTCGCCCGCGAGGACCACCCAGCCCTCGAGGGCGTGCCAGCTCGCAGGGAGGTGGTGCGCGTACCAGGCGAGGCGCGTCGGGATCGGCGCGGTCTCATAATAAAATGTCATCGCGCTGCCGTCGTGCCAGTCGCCGAGCGGCGAGTACCACTTGGCGAGCCCCGACTCAAAATAAATCTTGAAGAGGAGGAACGCGAGCAGCAGGTGCACGACCGGCGCCGGGCGGCCGCGGGGCAGCAAGATTGCCAGCATGCCGCACTCGAGCAACAGCACGTCCCACTGGAAGCCGAGGAAGGGGGCGCCGAGCGGGACGAAGGCGAGGTAGAGGATCGTGGCGAGCGCGAGGGCGGGTCGCACGAGGCGGCCGAGCAGCGCGAGCAGTCCACACAGCATGCCGGCGGCCGCGGCGGTGTAGAGGACGGGGTCGCTGGCATCGAGCCAGAACAGGCTCGGCGCGAGCCAGGGGCTGACCCCGGCCTCGCGTAGCAGCGCGGTGGTCTCGGCGATCGGTGCCAGGCCGCCGGCCGCGAACAGGAGGTCGATCTGGCTGGCGAGCGAGGCGAAGGCGACGACGAAGACGAGGCCGAGCACGGCGTGAAAGGTCCGCGCGACCACCGGGCCACTGTCGGGGGAGACCCGGCGGCCGGTCGTCATGGCGCGGGCGACTCGCACAGAAAGTGGGCCGGAGGATCACAGCCCTGGTCGTTCCACAGGCCGATGTTCGGGAGCAGCCCGCAGTCCTCGGCCATGCCGGCGTCGTTGGGCTCGCCGACGTTCCAGCTGACGAAGCCGACCGGCAGACCGTCGAGCCACGCGAAGGTGCCCTCGACCGCGAGGTCGCTGAGGCCGATGTACCAGCCGCCGTTGGTCGCCGGCGTGATCGTCCCCTGGGCCGCGAGCGCGGCGTTCTCCTCGGCGTCGTCGATCACTGCGAGGTCTCCGCTGCGCTTCTTGCACTCGGTGCGCGCGTCGGGCCAGCTGCGCAAAAAGGTGCAGAACGCGTAGCTGTGGCCGCCCCGGGCGAATAATGAGCATTGCTTGCACAGGACGTTCTGCGGCGAGTACTCGTCGATCAGCATGTCACAGTCGTTATCCTTGTCGTCACATACCTCGGCGAAGCCGGGTGCGCGGGCGGCGTCCATGTCGTCGCAGTCGTCGCCGACCGCGACGTGACCGTCGGGCCGCATGCAGGCGAACACCGAGACGTCGGGGTCGCCGTGGCCGTCGCCGTCGAAGTCGCGGTACCACGGCGTCATGCACACCGGGCCCGTGCTGCTGCTGGATCCGGTGTCGCTCGATGCGTCGGTGGTCGAGCCGGTGCTGGAGCTGGTGGATGCCCCGGACGTGGTCGAGCCGCCGGTCGTCGGTGTGCCGGTGCTCGTACCGGTGGTCGTGGTCGTGGTCATTGCGGCGCCGGAGCTGCCGGTACCGTTCTCCGGACCATCCTGGAAGCACGCGACGAACAGCAAG
>JAYUXQ010000621.1:0-4259 GCA_043752905.1 Nannocystis sp.
CCGGCCCCGCGATCGCCGTGCGCAGCAACTTCGACGCCCTCGCCCTGTTCGCCGCGGCCCTCCCCACGGACGCCCAGGGCCGCGCGACGGTCGACATCAAGCTCCCCGACAACCTCACCCGCTATCGCATCATGGCCGTCGCCGTCGCTGGCGCCGACCGCTTCGGCAAGGCGGAGAGCAACATCACCGCCCGCCTCCCGCTGATGGTCCGCCCCTCCCCGCCGCGCTTCCTCAACTACGGCGACCGCTTCGAGCTCCCGATCGTCGTCCAGAACCAGACCGACGCGCCGATGACCGTCGAGCTCGCCGCCCGCACCGCCAACCTCGACCTGACCGCAGGGGCAGGTCGCAAAGTACAGGTGCCAGCCAACGACCGCGTCGAGGTCCGGCTCCCCGCCGCCGCCGCCAGGCCCGGCACCGCCCGCTTCCAGGTCGCCGCCAGCTCGGGCAAGTGGACCGACGCCGCCACCGGCGAGCTCCCCGTGTGGACCCCCGCCACCACCGAGGCCTTCGCCACCTACGGCCAGATCGACGCCGGCGCGACCGCCCAGCCGATCTTGCCCCCGAAGGACGCCGTGCCCGGCTTTGGCGGCCTCGAGATCACCACCTCCTCCACCGCCGTCGCCGAGCTCACCGACGCCGTCCTCTACCTCGCGCGCTACCCCTTCGAGTGCAGTGAGCAGCTCGCCTCGCGCATGGTCACGATCGCCGCCCTCAAGGACGTGCTGACCGCCTTCGACGCCGCCGGCATGCCCAAGCCCGCCGAGCTGCTCGCCTTCGTCGACGCCGACATCGAGCGCCTCACTCGCCTGCAAAACCCCGACGGCGGCTTCGCCTTCTGGCGCCGCGGCGACCCCTCCTGGCCGTACCTCACCGTCCACGTCGCCCACGCCCTCGAGCGCGCCCGCGGCAAGGGCTTTAAAATTTCACCCGCCGTCCTCGACCGCGCCCAGGACTACCTTCAATCCATCGAGTCCAGGTTCGACGCCTACTACACCCCCGAGATCCGGCGCCCGGTCATCGCCTATGCATTGTACGTGCGCGCCCGCCTCGGCGTCCGCGACACCACGCGCGCCCGGACCTTGCTCGCCGAGGTCGCCCTCGACAAGCACTCGCTGGAGACCCTGGGCTGGTTGCTCCCGGTCCTCGGCGACGGCCCCGACAGCAAGGCGATCCTTCGCCACGTCGGCAACCAGGTCCGCGAGACCGCCGGCGCCGCCCACTTCACCACCGCCTACGCCGACGGCGCCCACCTGATCCTGCACAGCGAGCGCCGCGTCGACGGTGTCCTGCTCGACGCATTGATCGGCGCCGACCCGAAGTCGGACCTGATCCCCAAGCTCGTGCGCGGCCTGCTGTCCCACCGCGTCGCCGGTCGCTGGAACAACACCCAGGAGAACGCCTTCGTCCTGCTCGCGCTCGACCGCTACTTCGCCGTCTACGAGCGGGCCACGCCGGACTTTCTCGCCCGCGCCTGGCTCGGCAGCAAGTCGGCCGGCGAGCACCGCTTCAAGGGTCGCACCACCGAGCAGGCGCTCAGCTTCGTGCCGATGCCCGCCCTGCTCAAGCAGGGCGCCGCCGACCTCGTGCTCGCCAAGGACGGCCCCGGCCGCCTGTACTACCGCCTCGGCCTGCGCTACGCCCCGCAGAGCCTCACCCTCGCCCCCGCCGAGTACGGCTTCGTCGTCGACCGCAAGTACGAGGCGATCGACGACCCCAAGGATGTCCGCCGCGACCCCGACGGCACCTGGCGGATCAAGGCCGGCGCGCGCGTCAAGGTCCACCTGACGATGGTCGCCCAGGACCGCCGCTACCACGTCGCCCTCGTCGACCCGTTGCCAGCAGGCCTCGAGGCCGTCAACCCCGCCCTCGCCACGTCAGGCACCCTCGACCCCGCGCAGGCCAGCGGCGGCCCGCGCCCGCTCGACGGCTACTCGCCGTTCAAGCGCGGCTGGTGGTGGCGCGAGTGGTACGACCACCAGAACCTGCGCGACGAGCGGGTCGAGGCGTTCACCACCCTCCTGTGGGACGGCGTCCACGAGTACAGCTACACGGCACGCGCCACCACACCGGGCACCTTCGTGGTCCCACCCGCCAAGGCCGAGGAGATGTACGCCCCCGAGACCTTCGGCCGCAGCGGCAGCGACCGCGTCATCGTCGAGTGACCTGCCCGTCGGCGCGCACGGCTCGGGGGGGCCACCGCCCACGGTCCCCAATCACCGTCTGTCATCCGCCGCCCCCCCATCGTCGCAGCGAAGCAGACTCGACATTCGGTCGCTCGACGCGCAGCAACGCGATCCGCGGCCGAGAAACCGGGCACGCAAAATCATCGCGCTTTTCGGACCCTCGCGACCACTCCGAACGCACCGACGCAGCCGCGAGCCAAACCCGCCCCGGAGCCCTCTCTCAGCCGCGTTTACGCGACAATACCGGATGCGCAGGAACGCCGATGGCGCTCGGAGCGCTCCGGGTGAATCCCTGGCACCTCCACTGGCGAGGGCTATAGATGAATCGCTCGTATGCGGAACGTGCACTCCATTCCGGGGACCGATGTGTTGGCGTCCCTGCCGGTCCTGCCGCTGCCGAACGTCGTGCTGCTGCCCGGCATGGTGCTTCCGCTCAACGTCCACGAGCCGCAATATCTCGAGCTCGTCGACTTCGTGCGCGCGCACGGTATGTACATCGGCGTCCCGCTGCTGCTGGCGTCGGCGCCCGACCGCGAGGCCACCTTCGCCCCGGTGTTCGGCCTGGGTAAGCTGGTGTTCCACGTCGAGCTCTCCGACGGTCGCCGCATCATCCGCCTCGAGGGCGTCGGCCGTGTACGGATCCAGCACGAGCTCCCGCAGAGCCACCGCTTCCGCGAGGTCGCCGTCAGCCCCCTCTCCGAGCCCTACCCGACCGACCCCGAGCCGCTCACCATACTCAAGGCGCAGGTCGAACGCATCACGCAATACTGCGGCGAGGACGGCGAGGGTCTGCAGTCGCTGCTCAGCATCCGTGACGAGCGCGCCTTCCTCTACTCGCTGACCGCCTTCCTCCCGAGCCTCGAGCTGCTCGTCTGCGATGAGGCCGAGGTCGTCACCAACGACCGCGCCCTCGTCACGCTGCAGCAACACAGCCTCGCGGCCGAGACCGCCGACGAGCGCGTCGAGTTCCTGCTCGAGCGCACCAGCGGCATCGTCGCCCGCCTCGGCGAGCAGTTCATGAGCGCCGCCCGCCTGCTCAACTGACAGCGCGTCACCTGTCCCGCAGGACAGCCCAGGGATTCCCTCAGGTAAGCGGTCGATCGCGCGGACCTGCGCTTTCCGCACACTGGAGCGAACGCTGGAGTGAAGCCGCTCGTGACCCGCCGGAACCTCGAGGCCGACGATCGCTGCAACCCCATAGAACCCCGCAAACCCGCGATTACGCGCGTGGCCGCGAGGCTCACTTGCACGCGTCGCGGAAGCTCGCCACGCTCAGCGACAAGGTCGCTGCGACCTCAGGAGCATCGATGGCCCCCCTCAAGTCGTCCGCGCGTTCGTTCGTCGTCTCGCTCGCCGTTCTCCTCGTCGCGCCCGTGGCCGCCGCGGCTCCTGCCCCGACCGTGGTCACGGCCCCACCGCCGCCAGCCCCCACGACCCCCACGACCACCACGACCACCGCGACCGCGAAGCAGGCCCCGCCCAGGGTCCAGCTCGACTGGCGCGCCCGCATGGCGATCACCGTCAAGGACCTGCAGGCCAGGGACCCCGACCGCCTCACGCGCATCGAGAAGATGCAGCCCGTGCGCGGCCCCGGCGAGGACCTGCAGTTCACCCAGCCCGAGCTGCAGGACCCCCGCGCCGCCGCCGTGCTGCTGCGGCGCATCATGCAAAGCGAAGACGCCGTCAAGGTGCGCTCCGCCCTCGTCGACGCCCTGCCGCATACCGGCGGCGACTGGCAGGAGGGCGCCGCGGCGCTCGTCGGCATCGACGCCTCGCCCAAGGTCCGCAAAAAGCTCGTCGAGGTCATGCGCTACGCCGACGCCCCCCACGCCGTCGAGGGCCTCCAGCTCGGCTTCAAGGACGAGGACCCCGATGTCAACATCGCCGCCGCGCGTACCTCGGCGTTCTCCCGCGTCGGCCCCGAGCTCTACACCGAGCTGTACTCGAGCAGCTTCGACAACGACTGGGACCTGCGCGCCGCCGCCATCCAGGCGCTCGGCATGCTCAAGCTGCCCAGGTCGCGCGACGTGCTGGTCAAGGCCCTCCACGACGAGGAGCGCGAGGTCCGGCTGC
>JAYUXQ010000622.1:0-4257 GCA_043752905.1 Nannocystis sp.
CGGGACCGACGACGACCGCGGTGTGCGGGCCGTGGACGCGAGGGCGACGCAGGTGCTGCGGGAGCTCGGGGCGGAACGGGACGTCGTCGGCGACGCAGGTGAAGGTGTTGGTGTAGCGCGGGGCGTCGAGGTCGTCGCCGAGGCGGTCGGCGTCCGGGACGGCGCCGTGGTGCTCGACGCGGAGCAGCAGGTAGCTGCGGTCGCGGGCGGCCTCGGGGTGACCTGCGAGCTCGAAGCGCAGGCCAGGGGTGAAGTCGACGACGTCGCCGGTGCCGGTGCAGGCGTCGCGCATGACGGTCATGCGGTCGAGCTTGCGGCGGGCGCGGGTGCCGGCGTCGTCGGCCTCGAGGCGGCGATCTTCGTGGTCGTAGACGATGCGCTCGCGGGCGCGGTCGTCGCGGGCGCAGCGGGTGTACATATGTGGGGACTCACCGGCGATGAGGGCGATCCAGTCGCGCTGGGTGACGCCGGTGACGCCGAGCTGGCGGGCGCGCTCGAGGCGTTCGATGGACTCCTCGGCGGACAGGGCGGCCTCGTGGCGATTGAAGGGGACGGGGTCGTGGGTGGGGCAGCGAGTGTTGGTGTCGAAGAGGACGAGGGTCTCGCTGTCGGCGTGGCTGTCGTGGTCGAAGCGAAAGGCGATGCCCTCGTCGTGGAGGAGGCGGAGGACGAAGTCGAGGTTGCTCTCGCGGTACTGCACGCAATACTCGCGGGGGGTGTACGTGGTGGCGTCGAGGTCGATGCGGACGCGGCGGCCGAGCGCGGAGAGCCTGTCCTCGAGGACATCCAGGACGATCTGCGGGACGGAGGACTGCTGCCAGGCGCGGGTGTCGACCTGGTGGGACAGGAGGGCGAGGGCGGGGCCGATCTCGAGGCGCAGGGCCTGGCGGCGGTCGCGACGGCCGGTCTGCGCCACGCGTAACACCAGGCCGCGGACCTCGCGGGCGGGGGACTCGTCGCGGGCGATCGTCAGGCAGCAGTCGGCGCCGAGCAGGTCGTCCGCGGAGAACTCGTAGTCCTCGCAGAGCAGGTCGACGGTGAGGTGGTAGGTCTCGGAGAGGGCCTCGGTCAGCTGGACGCGGACGACGTGGACGTCGGCGACTTGGTCGGCGACCTCGAAGGTGTAGTGGACCTCGGGGAGGAGGTCGTGCTTTTGATGCGGGGCGGGATGGTCGGGCATGGTGGTTTTAGCGCGGACCGAGGTCGAGGCGGCCGATGAGCTCGAGGGTCAGCGGGCGGCCGAGGTGGGTGAGATGGGGGACGACGGTGAGGTGGCAGCGGTGCCACCCGGGGTGGCCGTCGACGGGGGCGAGCGCGATCGAGGCGCGGCGCAGTGGTTTGCGGGCGCGGACCTCGGGGGGCGGGTCGTCCATGTCGGCGACGTACTGCCGCAGCCACAGGTCGAGCTCACGCTGCAAAGTGTTGCGGTCGTCCCATTGACCGACGCGCTCGCGTTGCACGCGCTGGAGATAGTGGGCGAGGCGACCGACGAGCAGGACGTAGGGGAGCTGGGTGCCGAGGTCGTCGTGATGGCTGCGCTGGAGGGTCGGGGCTTCGCGCACGATCGCGCGGCCGCTGGCGCGGTCGACGGTGAGGACGAGCAGGCCGGACTCGGCGAGGGCGCGCTCGCTGCGAGGCGGGAGGATGACCTCGAGGGTGGCGGTGTTGGCGATGGGGTGGGTCAGCGGGAGGAGCCTGGGGCCGGTGCGGGTGCCGACGAGGCCGAGGCACCAGCGCTGCTCGGCGAAGGACTCGGCGGTGCGCATGGCGACGAGCAGGCTGGCGGGGCCCCACAGGAGGTCCTCGGGGCGGTCGATGTGCTCGCGAAACGGCAGCGGCTGGGTCGGTTCGGTGTCGGGGTCGTAGGGGGCGCGCAGGAGGAAGCGGGGGAGGCACAGGGCGACGTGACGGGCCTCGGGGGTGGCGCGGAAGGCATGCCAGGCGGCGAAGCGGGGGCCGGCCTGGGCGGCGGGGAGGTCACGCAGGCGGGGGACCTCGGCGAGAGATCGCAGGCCGAGGAGGGTGGGGGCGGCGTCGGCGACGAAGGGGGCGTGGGCGAGGCTCGCGATGGCGGCGCAGCTGCGCAGGAGGGCGAGGTCGTCGGGGCCGGGGCCGAAGTCGAAGGTGGCGCACAGCAGGCCGTAGGGTTGACCGCCGTGGCTGGCGTAGGCGCGGGTGTAGACGTGGTGGTGGAGGCCGCTGTGGGTGAGGTCGTCGGCGCGGAGGAAGTCGGCTTGCAGGGATTGCTTGGCGACATCGAGGAGGTCGATGCGGATGTTCTCGTGCGGGCGGGTGTGCGTGACGAGGCGATGCAGGCCGCGCCACAGGGACTCGAGGCGCTGGATCTTCGGGTGGTGAAGGATGGCGCCGAGGATGGTGGCGAGCCGGCGATCGAGCTCGTGGATCACGGCGTCCACGGCGGCGCGGGCGGGGGTCTGCGCGGGGCGGGTCATGGCGCGTCGGGGGAGAGGGTGGCGCAGGCGGGGAGGCCGACGAAGAGGGTCGCGGGCGGGTCGAGTAACTCGGGGGTGCGCAGGGGGGCGAGCAGCGGGGCGTCGGGGTTCGCGTCGCCGAACAGGAGGGTGGCGCCGTGGGTTTGGGGTGGGGTGATCGCGAGGTCGAGGGTGCCGAGGCGGCTGGCGCGGAGGTCGAGGCGGAACACGAGGCGGGGGTGGCTGCGGTCGTGTGGGAGGGAGACGAGGTCGTTCTTCTCGAGCAGGCGCCACAGGCCCCAGGGGCCGACGCCGGGGACGGTCTCGCGGCGGCCGTCGCGACCGAGGAGCTCGAGGATGGCGCCGCGGGGTTCGTCCTTGCCGGGCCAGCGCATGCGGGCGTGGTGGTCGGGGCCGCAGGTGTAGCTATGGGTGGCGCCGTCGAGGGTCAGGCGGACGCGGCCGATGTCGGCGTTGCACTGGAGGTCGAGGTCGAGGTCGAGGCCGAGCTCACCGCCGGCGAAGGCGAGGGCGCCGAGCCGGGCGGCGTGGTGCAACAGGGAGAGCACGGCGGGGGAGATCGGGTGGTCCTCGTCGCGGGGGCCGGGGTTGGCGGAGATCTCAGAGCCGTGGACGGTGATCAAGGAGGCGAGTTGGGTGTCACGGAAGCGGCGCAGGGCGCCGGTCTCGGGGTGGAAGAAGGCGATGAACTCGTCGAGGCCGATCTCCTCGCGGGCGTCGCGGACGAAGGGGTAGCGGGTGACGAGGCGGCGTAACGGGGCGTCGATCTCGCTGCAGTAGGCGCGGGTCAATGAGAGCTTGCCGTGGTCGCGTAGCTCCGCTTGCAGGGCGGTGAGCGGGGGGAGCAGGAGGGTGGAGAGCAGGGGACGAAAGCGGCGCAGGTCGGCGTGTTGCAGGAGGGCGTGGGTGTCGGCCAGCGCGGTGGTGAGCTGGGTGTGGAGCGCGGGGAGCTCGGCGGGGTCGCGGCGCGCGGCCTCGAGGGCGTCGCGCAGCTCGGCGAGGCGGGCGTGGTAGCGGTCGAGGCCGGCCTGGCGATCGGGGGCAGAGACGGCGAAGTTGAGGAGCGGGGCGAAGGCGCGGACGATCGCGGCGCTGTGCTCGGGGTGATCGAGGCCCTGCAGGAGGTGGGTGAGCGAGGGCTCATCGGCGCTGGATCTCTGGAGGCCGCGGGTGTGATGGTCGAGGGCGGCGAAGATCTGGGCGAGCGGGCGCTCGTCGCCGGTGAGGTCGGCGAGCAGGCGGCTGGTGTCGGCGAGGTCGGCCGGGCGACGGACGCGGAGGCCGGCGAGGAAGTCGGTCCAGGCGTTGATGTAGAGGGTGTCGTAGCGGCCGCGCAGGCGCGCGAGGCGGGCCGGGTCGGCGTGTTCACGGGTCGGCCGGCCGAGGATCCATCCGTCGCGGTGCTCGGCGGCGCGAAGCAGTTGCGCGTGCACGCGGCGCCAGCCAGAGCGCGTGAAGCTGCACGGGAGCTCGCTGGCGCCGGTCAGCTGTTGCGCGTGGGTGATCGATCGCAGGGAGAGCGGCTCGCAGGCGGCGTTGCCGGCGACGAGGGCTGCCCGCACGACGGCATCGTCGTCGTCGAGGGCGCGCAGGCGGGTGCGGGCCTGCTCGACCCGGGGGTGGTCGCGAGGGAAGCGCAGGTCGTCGGCGGTGGCGTGCGCCAGGAGGGTGGTGAGCAGGAGTGAGAGCTCGCCGGGGGTGTCACTATCGGCGAGGCGGGGTAGCTCGGTGAGGAGCCAGTCTTTTTGTAGGCTGTCGAGGGGACCTGGCTCGGAGGACAGGTCGTTTGGGGTCGTGAGGAGGA
>JAYUXQ010000623.1:0-1613 GCA_043752905.1 Nannocystis sp.
AGCTCGCACAGCAGGCCGTTGACGGGGCCGTGGGCGAGGGGGCGCAGCTCGTCGACCGTGGCGTCGAGGGTGGTGCGGTCGCGTCCGGTGAGGACGAGCGCGTGCCCGGGGGCGAGGGCGTGGGCGATCGCGCGGCCGATGCCGCGGGTCGCCCCGGTGACGAGCGCGAGGGGTCGCATCGCTGGCGATTGTAGCGGGTGGCTCACTCGTCGTCGCGCGGGGCGAGGACCCCCGTGAGGGCGGGTCCGCGGGCGAACAGCGCGAGGTCGCGGACCTGCACCTGCGCGCGGTCGTTCGCGCTGCGCAGCACGAGGCCGAGTCGGACCAGCCCGGCGCGCGGACGCCACGGCAGCGGCGGCGACTGCCACGCGCCCTCGTGGCGGTCGGGCGGATCGACCCCGGCGATCACGGCGTCGCCGTCGAAGATCTCGATGCGGGCGTCGGCGTCGAGGTGGATGTCGCGGAGGTTGAGCACGAGGTCGTGCGCAGCCTGGCTGTCCCCGGGGACAGGTGACCACGCGAAGTCGAGGCGCTGTTCGACGTGCAGCGGCAGGGTCAGACCGCCTCCTGTCGGCGCCGGTGTGGTGCCGGGGCGGGCGCGCGAGAGGGAGCGACCCGCGACCCAGCGCACCGGCACGACCGGGTGGCCGAGGTCGGCCGCGGGCGCGAAGGTGCGGACCCAGGGGGGCGTGGTGGCGCGCGCGAGGCCGGCGGTGTCGGGCGGGAGCAGGCGCAGGCCGGCGAGGCTGCCGTGCGGGCAGGGGGCGTCGGGCCTGGGCTCGCGGGCGCCGTGGACGGTCAGGCGGCGCGGTGCGGACGGGAGGGCGAAGGGTCCGAGGGTGTCGCGGGTGACGGTGCCGGCGGGCGGTCGCAGGTCGAGGGCGACGCCGTCGGCGGCGAGGCTCCAGCGCTCGGGCGCGGCGCCTGTCCCCGAGACCAGGACCAGGGAGACATGTCCCGAGAGACCGGTCGGGAGGTCGATCGTCAGGGGTTGTTTCGGGTCGAGGCACAGGGTGCCGGCCTCCCACTTCGCGTCGCGCAGGCGCAGGCCGTCGGGGCCGCGCGGGGCGCCGTCCGTGAAGGCCCAGGCGCGGATCGCAGCGCGCAGGGCGTCGTCGACCTCGACCTCGAACAGCGCCATGCGCAGGTCGGCGCGCGTGACCCGGGTCGGCAGCACGCCCGTGACAGGGGTCAGGCGGTCGACGAGCAGCTCGACGAGGCCGACCGGACGCGCGACGAAGGGGGCGGGCAGGCGGTCGTCGATCGCGGCGACCGGGTCCCCGGCGACGCCATGCTCGTCGCGCGGACGGTAGATATGACTCGACTCGTTGAGCAGCAGGAACACGCGCGGCGGCAGGCGCTCGTGGGCGGCGGGGCCGGTGATGAGGAGCTCGTGCAGGGTCGCGTAGGCGGCCTCCTGCGAGCGATAGGGCAGGACGCTGCGGCCGCGGCCCAGCGCCAGGGCGCCGCCGATCTGGTTGAAAGTGTGGGCGCTGTGCCAGCCCTCGCCGCCGGCGATCACGATCGCGTCCTCGGGGATCTCGGCGGCGAGCGCGTCGACGGCCCGCTGCGCGCCCGCGAATTCCTGCAAGCGCGTGACCGGGTACGCGACG
>JAYUXQ010000624.1:0-1612 GCA_043752905.1 Nannocystis sp.
GATCGACCCCGGCGGCCCGCGCAACCTCGCCGCCGAGATCGTCGTGACCGACGGCGACGGCGTGCAGGTCTCCGCCACGCGCACCTACTACGACGGCGAAGCCGAAATGGGCCTCGCGCTCGGGCAGGTCGCCCGCCGCGGCCTGGTGGCGCGCGCCGAGACCTGGACCGACGGCGACAACTGGCTCACATCGCTGCGCCAGGCCCACGACGCGCACGGCAACACCACCCGCATCCGCGACGCCAGGGACGGCACCCTCGAGCGCCGCTACGACGCCGCCGCCCTGTTTCCCGTGGAGGAGCGCCTCGTACTGGACGACGGCGCCTTCGTCACCACCGCCACCTGGGATCTCAGGCACGGCCACCCGCTCACCGTCACGACGCCGAACAGTGCTACCGCGCAGGCCCTGTACGACGGCCTCGGCCGCCTCACCGCCGAAATTCAGCCCGGCGACAGCGCCGAGCGCCCGACGATCCGCTACCGCTATTTCCTCGACGGCAGCACCGAGCGCCCGGCGATCCTCACCGAGAGGCGCCGCATCAGCGGCCAAGACGACGTAGACATCGAGGTCACGCAGCTCGACGGCCTCGGCCGCCCGCAAGCCCGCGTCACGCCCGACGACGCCGGCACCGCCGCCGTGCTCGCCGAGGGACTGTTTTACGACGCCGCCGGCACCGTCGCCGAAAAGACCGAGGGTGTGCCGCTCCCGGTCGCCGCGCTCACGCCGGGGATCCACGTCGGGCTGCCCAGTGCGCCCCGCACCCAGACCTGGCGCGACGCGCTCGGCCGCGTGACCGCGACGCGCGACGCCGACGGCTTCGACATCCTGACCCGCTACAGCCCGCTCGCGCAGGATGAATTCGACAACGAAGATATCCACCTCGCGCCGCCCTACAGCACCACCCCGGAGCGCCGCGAATTCGACGGCCTCGGCCACGTGAGCGCCCAGCTGGCGACCCTCCCCGACCGCAGCATCACCCATCGCTACGAGCACGACGCCGCGGGCCGCCTGCGCGCGCACATCGATCCCGCCGGCCATGCGAGCCGCTACACCTACGATGGCGCGGGCCGCCTGCTCCGCATCGACGCCCCCGACGCCGGCACCATCCGGCAATCTTTCGACGCCACCGGCCAGATCACCGAGCGCCGCGACGCCACCGGCGCGCGCGTCACCTGGACGCACGACCGCCTCGGCCGCGTGCTCACCGAGCGCGCCCATGACCCCGCGGGCAAGCAGCTCGGCGAGGCCCGCTACACCTACGACCGCGGCAAGGAACCCGCCGCGACCTACAGCCGCGGCAAGCTCACCGCCGTCGAGGACGCCGCCGGTCGCGTCGACTTCGACCACGACATCCGCGGCCGCATCGTCCGCGTGACCCGGCAATTCGCCGCGCACGCCGGCCCGGTCACCCTCTCGCAGAGCACCGAGTACGACGCGCAGGACCGCATCCTCCGCGAAATCTTCCCCGACGGCGCCGAGTTGGAGCGCGAGTACACGGCCCGCGGCCTCGAGGCGCCGCTCGCCGGCTGGCTCGCCGCCGCCACCTACGACCCACGCGGCCGCTGGACCGCGCTCGAGCTCGCCAGCGGCGTCCGTACGACCCGCGCGCTC
>JAYUXQ010000625.1:0-1609 GCA_043752905.1 Nannocystis sp.
TGAGCCCGCCACGGGTCGCTCGAAGCGACCGGGTGGACCCGACGAGCTGCTCCGGCGGTCGATCTGACCTGGCATACTCGCCTCGCGGCGACCCGGGACCGCCGGCATGGGGCCGAAACCGCCACGAGGAGGAGGGCCGGCGGGCGCCAGCGCCACGGGGCCCGATTCGCGAAACAGGGCCCGCAGCGAGCTGCGGGCCCCGATTCGCGAAACGGGGCCCGCAGCGAGCCGCGGGCCCTGATTTGCTGTCCGCGCCAAGGTGCGCGGTTGGCGTCAATGCCAGGGATGCACGGAGTGCATCAGCGCGGTGCGCCGGGCTTGACGACAATCTCGACGCGACGGTTGTTGGCGCGGCCCTCGGCGCTCTTGTTGTCGGCGATCGTGCGGTCGGAGCCGCGGCCCTCCGCGGCGATCCGGTCGGCGGCGATGCCGTGGCTGACGAGGTAGTCACGCACCGAGTTGGCGCGGTTGACCGACAGCATGTTGTTGGCGTCCGCCTTGCCTTGCGAGTCCGTGTGACCCTCGACGAGGAAGGTCGACTCGGGGTCGCCCTTGAGCAGGGCCTCGGCGACCTCGCCGAGCTTGACCTGCGCGGCCGGCAGCAACGCGAACTTGTTGCTGGCGAACAGCACGCTGCCGCTGAGCGTGATCACGGTGCCGCGCTCCTCCTGCTTGACGGAGCCGATGCGAGCCAGGTCGGCGGCCGCGAGGGCCGCGCGCTTCTCGGCCTCGGCGCGGCGCTCCTTCTCGGCGGCGAGCTCCTTCTCGGTCGCGGCGCCCGAGGCCTGCTGGGCCGTCAGCGCGCCCTTGGTGCGTGCCAGCTCCGACTTGGTGTCGGCGGCGTCCTTCTTCTCGATCATGGCCTCCTCCTTACCGGAGGCGGCGATGCCGAGCTTTAGCATCTCGATGCGCGCGAGGACCTCGGCGAGCTCCGACTTGCGCTGAGCGATGTACGCCTGGTCACGCACGACGACGGTGTTACCGTCGTCTTGAAAGGCCTTTTCGGCGCGCGTGAGCGACTCTTTGGCGATGTGGAGGTCGGCCGGGGTGTACTTCGTCGCGGGGCCGGCGGCCGCGCGATCGTAGCTGGTCCGGGCCGAGACGAGCTCGTTGGGGGCGCTGTGGGCACAGGCGCCGAGCAGGGTGAGGGCGGAGCCGAGGATGAAGAGCTTGGCGGTGTTCATGGGGTCGTCTCCGGAGTTCTGGCGTCGTCGACACGTTGCTCGGCATTGCCGGCCTCGCCGCGCGCGGTGTTCTCACGCGTCAGTGCGATCGCCAGCTCGGCGTCGTTGCCGGCGCGCAGCGCCATCCAGTGGGCCAACTCGTTCTTGCCGTCGCTCATCAGCTTCTTGGCCTTCTTGACCTCTTCCTGGGCCAGCTGGAGCTGTAGCGCGGCCTGGGGAACATTGGCGGCGCCGAGCTCCTCGGCACCGCGCACGGATGCGAGGGAGGCGGCCACGGCGTCGTTGGGGGGGGGGAACGATGCGCAGGCAGAGACCGCCAGTGCGGTCCCCATCACGCCGAGGATCGATAGAATTCGATTGAACATGCAAACTCCAGCGCAGGGGCGAGCGGCGCGACCGGTTCGGTCGCCGCGCCCATCCCCGCG
>JAYUXQ010000626.1:0-1609 GCA_043752905.1 Nannocystis sp.
ACAGGGGCATGTAGCAGTAGTGTCCGTAGAAGCCATGGAAGTGGCGGCCCTCCTGCGCGCCGTGGACCGGGTCGTCGGTCGCGTCGAGATCGATGATGAGTTCCGTCATCCGCGATGTCGGTGATGCCGGGACGCGCTTGTGGGTTGCCGCGGATACGGAGTAGAGTGCAGCGATGTCGATCGCCACTCTCCTGATCTTCGTGGCACTCGCGGCCTCGCTCCTGTTGCTGCTCCGGGGTAACACACGTCTGTGGGCGGCGGTGGCGGCCGCAGCGAGCGGCATCGAGGCGGCGTATGCCCTCCGGATGATCGACTTCGTGATCAAGGGCGTGCCGCTGCCGCTGATCCTGGCCGTTGTGTTGACCGTGGCCGGCGGACTGATCTGGCGCGGCACGTCCGGCAAGCTGCAGATCACGGCAGCGACGCTCGTCACGCTCGTCGGCGCGGTCCAGGTGGCGACACTGCTGCTGTGATCCCCCTGGCCGAGGAAGCGTGAAGCGTTCACGCTTCAGCACGTTCAAGTAACCCCGCGAGCGGAGCGAGCGGGCGTGAATTCGGGCCTCGCGCTCCGCGGCGGAGAGCATCCGCACTCGGCGGGGGTGGCCAGGAGGGGGGTCCTGGCGGGACTCTGAGCCCTACATGTCGACCCTCTCTCCGCGTCTCCCCCTCGTGCTCCTCCTCGCGGTGCCGCTGGCTTGCAGCGACGACGGCGGCACGCCGACGACCACGCCCAGAGCACCACGACGAATTTGACGACGACCGCGCGCGGGGCTGACGACCTCGGGCGCGACCACCCCCGGCGCGGCGACCCCCGGCGCGACCACCCCCGGCGCGACCACGACGCCGACGAGCGGCGAGACGACCCAGGGTTCCATGGGCGGCACGACCTCGACGACGGGCGAGGCGACGACGACCACCGCGACGACCACCGTGGCGACCGACACGGCGACCACGGTGACGACCACCGACGAGGGCACGAGCACGACGACCACGGGCACGACGAGCACGACGGCGGGCGAGAGCTCGAGCGGCAAGCTGTGTGTGTGCGACCCGGGTAGCACCAGCGGCTGCGACATGGGCGACCTGCTGACCTGCACGGACGACTGCGAGGGCTTCGCGCCGGTGCCCTGTCCGCCGGGCCAGAGCTGCTTCGGCGACGCCTGCCAGGCAAAGCTGTGCGAGCCGAACCAGGTGGTGTGCGAGGGGCTCGGCCAGACCAAGAAGTGCAATGCTCAGGGCGACGGCTTCGAGCCGCCGGTCGAAGACGCTGACGGCGAGCGTGACGATGTACTTCTTCGGGGGTGGCTCCGAGGAGGTCGGCGGCACGAGGGCGCACAACCGGGCGAGGAACTTGTCGGCGCTCATGTCCGCATGGGCCACGCCGCTGCGCCAGGCGGCCTTGAAGAGGAGGCGCAGGTCACACCAGTCCTTGGGCCAGGTTCCACTGACGAGGCGGTCATGGCACCAGCACTCGGACGGCCCTGAGAGCTTGTGCTTCACGATCCGGTGCTTCAGAGCGTGCGTCGTGACGCCGAGAAGCTTGGCGGCTTCGACGATACGACCGCCCTCCTCAAGGGCTTGGGTCACGTGTCGTCAGTGTCGTCGCTGC
>JAYUXQ010000627.1:0-4248 GCA_043752905.1 Nannocystis sp.
GGGCCCGACCGTCCGCTGGCCAGCGACCTCGCGGTCGAGCCGGTGTCGATGCTCGTGATGTTCAACCGCCTCAAGACCCCCGAGGCCCTGCAGGACGCGCTCAACAAGAAGCCGGGGCAGTTCAGTCACATCGACATCGACCACGACAGCGCGCCCGACCCGCTGACGGTCGCCGCCCGGGAGACCTCGCAGGGCCACGCCTTCGAGATCCGCGCTCGCCCGAACAGCGGCGAATTCGTGATCGCCACGATGGTCTTCGATCCCGAGTGGAGCTACCTCGGCCATTACAACGGGGTCCTCGGCGGCGGCGCGTCGACCGTCTCCCGGCCCCTGCCTGCCACGCCGATGACGCCGATGACGCCGATGTCGTCGCCGCCGCCCGTCGCTGCGATCGCGCCCGGGGTGCCTGTGATGCCCGGCACCCCGACCACCGCCGTCGTCGGGGCCGCCGCCGCGAGCCCGACCCCGACTCCGACGTCCACACCCGCCGCCGGTGGCGTGCAGGCCGTTCCCGCCGGCAGTGCGCAGAGTCCGGGCCTCGCGGGCACGCCCTGAGCGAAGCCTGCGATCCACGGCCACGCCAGCATCAGCGCTGGAGCGCGTCGTAGTCGGTGCCGGCCCCAGCAGCACCCGCGAGGCCGGTGGCGATGAAGGACGGCTTTACCAGCCGAGTTGGGTTTGTAGGGTCTGCGCGAGCTCGGCTCCCATCGCCGCGTGCGTGGCCACGGACGGGTGTCCATTGCAGCCGGACCCGATCCAGTCGACGTTGACGTCCGCGAACGCGACGTCGGGGTCGCCCGCGGTGTGGCGTTGATCGACGGCGCTCTGCAGATAGCCCGCGACCATGTCCGCCTCGGCGCCCCACAGGCTCGGCGCGATCGCCAGGATGAACGCGTCGGGATAGACGTCGCGCAGGTGAGCGAGGAACTGCACGTACGCGGGCACGAACACGCCCTCGGGCGGATCGCCGTCGGTGCTGAAGTCGTTGGTGCCGAGGTTGATCACCACGACGTCGGGCTGCCACGCGAAGCTCCACGGCGCGCCGTCGCTGGCGAGCAGGCGGTCGTAGATCTGCGGCATCGGCTCGTTGACGTCGTCGCCGTAGTTGTTGACCACGCCCTTGCCCGACCACGCCACCGTACTGAGCTCCGCGCCGAGGGCCCGCGCCGCGACGGCGCCGTAGGTCAGGTAATGATTCTCGGTCTTCGCGCTGAAGTTGCACGGGTCCGTGCCCTCGTTGCCGTAGCCGCAGGTGATCGAGTCGCCGATGATCTCCATGCGGCGCTGCACCGGCGGTGGCGCGAGCAGCTCGCCCTCGAGGTCGACGCCGAGCAGCGTCGTCGGACCGAACGAACCCTCGGTGCGGCGGTACAGCTCGACCGTGTGCTCGCCCGGCGGCAGGTCCTGCGCGAGCGGGTAGGTCTGCTCGCCCGGCGTGGTCGCCAGCGGCGGCTGGACCACGCCGTCGACCACCACCGTGAAGTAATGTCCGTTGTCGTCGAGGCGCACGCTGGCCGCTGTCCCGTCGAAGCGAACCACCGCGCCGACCCCCGACCAGCCCATGCGCACGTGAGCCGGATCGCTGTCGTCATAACGACCGACGTAGTGGATCGCGGGCTCGGCCGGCGGCTCGCCGGTGGTCGTCGATGTCGTCGATGTCGTCGATGTCGTCGCGGTCGGGTCGAGGCCAGTCGTCGGCCCCGGGTCGGTCGTCGCCTCGCCGGTCGTGCCACTGACCGCGCCGCTGCTGTCGTCGCCGGTGACCTTGCCGGTCACGCCGCTGCTGTCGTTGGTCGGATCGGTGATCGGTGTGGTGCCGGTCGTCGGGTCGTCGGTCGAGCTCGACGAGCCGGTCACCGCCCCGGTGCTCGCATCGGGCGAGCCGTCGTTGCTGCTGTAGCAGCCGGCGGCGAGCAGGGTGGCGACGAGGACGTGACGGCGCGACGGTAAATCCATCGACGCACCATATCAGCCCGTCTTCGCGGCCGAGACGGCGTTATCGCCCGCGCCTTTCACTCGTTGACGTCGGACGAGGCTCCGGGGTCTCGGGGGCCGCGCCCGGGGCTGCGAGGCGAGCCGCGCAGCCCCCGCGGACACGCCTTCGCGGCTGGATGTCGCGGCGTACGGCGCCGCTGCGTCGCGTTCATTCGTGATAGGCACGGGGTGTGGAGGTCAAGAAGTACGGCAACCGTCGGCTCTACGACACCGAGGGCAGCCGCTACGTGACGCTCGAGGAGGTCGCCGAGCGCGTGCGACTCGGCGAGGACCTGCGGGTCGTCGACGCGAAGACCGGCCGCGACCTCACCCAGGTCACCCTCGCCCAGCTGATCCTCGAGAGCCGCGGGGCGGCGCGCCTGCTGCCGGTGCCGCTGCTCAAGCAGCTGCTTCGGATGCGAGACGACGCGCTCGCCGAATTTTTCGGCCGCTACGTCACCTGGGCGCTCGAGGTGTACCTGCGGCTCAAGCAGGGCACGCGCATGTGGAACCCGCTCGCCGGCCTCGGCTTCGGCGCGCCGGAGCTGCTCACCCGTCTGCTGCGTCCGGGCACGGGCCCCATCGAGGACCTGCCGCCGCCGCCCTTCCCCGACGATTCGGACGAGCCCGACGACCTCGACGTGCCCGATGATCATGGTGCGTCGCCCGCCGATGAGCTCGCGCAGCTGCGGCGCGAGCTCGACGAGCTCAAGCGTGTGGTTCAAAACGGCCGCGAGCCGCCGCCCGCCGGGCCGCGTCCGCGGGCCCGGCGCAGCAAATAACGGACGTACGACCACCGCTTCGTCGATCGCCGACGTCCCGCGTCCCCGGCGGTCCGCCGCGCGTCCACGCGACGCCACGGGCGAGGCCGAGCGACCGGGCGCAAGCTGGTTCGTGCGCACCGCCCTGCTACTCAACCCCAGCGCCGGCGACGGGTCGACCTCGACCCGGAACGACCTCGGCGAGCGCCTCGCCGCGGCCCTCGGCGGCCCCGTCGAGGTCCGCCCCTCGACGACCGGCGAGGAGATGCTCGCGGCCGCCGAGGCGGTCGGGCGCGAGGGCTTCGAGCGGGTCCTCGTCGCTGGCGGCGACGGCTCGGTCAACCTGAGCATCAACGGCCTGGCCCGCGCGGGCGCGCTCGGGCGCGTCGTCGTCGGCATTCTTCCGGCCGGCACCGGCAACGACCTCGCCACCTTCCTCGGCATGCCCACCGACCTCGACGCGGCGATCGCCGCGCTCGCGTCCGGGCAGCCGACCCCGCTCGACCTCGGCGACATGAACGGCCACTACTTCGCCAACGCGTCGTGCGGCGGCTACTTCGGCGAGGTCTCCGAGGCGACCAGCAGCGAGCTCAAGTCGGTCGCCAGGCGCCTCGCCTACGTGCTCGCCGGCGCGACCGTGCTGCTGCAACACACCCCGACCGCGACGCACCTCACCGCCGACACCGAGTTCGGCCCGATCGAGTGGGCGGGCCCGCTGTCGATGTTCGCGGTGTGCAACGGCATGACCGTCGGCGGCGGCCGGCCCCTCGCGCCCGAGGCCAGCGTCTCCGACGGCCTGTTCGACGTGTTCTTCGTCAAGGAGGTCAGCGGCACCGGACTCGCCTCCGTGCTGCTGCAGATGGGCCGCGGCCTGCACCTCGACCACGAGCGCGTGACCGGGTTTCGCGCCCGCCACGTCACCCTGCGCTTCGACGAGCCGACGCTCGTCAACGTCGATGGTGAGGTCGCCCCGGTCGACCGCGCCGTCTACACCATGCACCCGCGCGCGACCCGGATCCTCGTCCCGCCCGCGTTCCTCGTCCCGCCTGTGACGCCCGACTCGCCGAGCCCGACCCGCGAGCCCGGCTGACAGGCCCGCCGGCTGCAATTGTGCACTGCACAATTCAGTCTTGACATGAGGCCGCGCATGGCCTTCAATCGGCCCGCCATGGCCGATCCAACGCCTTCGCATCCGCAGCATGAACGCCCGCTGTGGCCGACCGTCCTCGACCTCCTGCGCTGACCCGTGGACTCGTGTAACGTCGGGGCAATACCATGTATATCGGAGACTGGATGGCCCGCGGGGCCCGCTACTGGCCCGACAACGTCGCCGTCGTCGACGTCGCCCGCGACGCCCGCCACAGCTACGTGCACATGAACCGCAGGGCGAACGACCTCGCCCACTGGCTGCGCGACGCGGGCGTCGCCCGTGGCGACCGCGTCGCCCTGCTCGCGCACAACGGCGTCGAGTGCCTCGACCTGCTGTTCGCCTGCGCCAAGCTCGGCGCGGTGT
>JAYUXQ010000628.1:0-1606 GCA_043752905.1 Nannocystis sp.
CCGACGACCGCGACCACGACCAGCCCGACCGCGGCGACCGACACCGACGCGAGCACGGGCCCGAACGACACCACCGGCGCCGTCTCGGGCACGACGACCACCAGCGGGACCACCGGCGGCGACGAGTCGACCGGCGGCGCCGATTCGACCACCGGCGAGGACCCCTTCTTCGGCGAGATCCCCGAGACCTGCGAGCAGGCCGAGCTGTCGAAGAGCACCGTCGGCTGCCTGTTCTACGCGATCGACATGGACTCGCACGACCTCGCCGAGCTCGGCCAGTACGCCGTCGCCGTCGCCAACGTGCAAAAGCTGTCGCCGGCCAACGTCACGATCGAGCGCAAGGTCAACAACGTGTGGCAGGTCGTCGCCGGCCCGACCCAGATCGGCACCCTCAACCTCAGCACCTTTAACCTGCCCGACCAGCACACCGATGACACCCAGCTCGCCAAGGGCTTCGCCTACCGCGTCAAGTCGGACGTCCCCGTCATCGCCTACCAGTTCAACCCGATCGACGGCCAGAACTCGTTCCTGTCCGACGCCGCGATGCTTTACCCGGTCACCGCCTGGGACCACATCAACCACGCGATCACCTTCACCTCGACGGTCGACAACACCAACACCGAGCAGCACAGCTACGCCAGCGCGGTCGCCTACGCCGACGGCACCAAGATCACCGTCACCCCCTCGGTCGCCACCAAGGCCGGCCCCGGCGTCCCCGCGGGCCAGCCCGGCGTCCCCTTCGAGGTCACCCTCGACGAGGGCGACGTGCTCAGCGTCGCCGTCAACCAGATCGGCACCTCGCTGTCCGGCACGATCTTCGAGAGCGTCAAGGAGAAGCCGTTCGCCATGTTCGCCGGCCTCGAGTGCGCCCTCATCCCGACCGACGTCTGCTGCTGCGACCACATGGAGGAGCAGATCTCGGGCGTGCGCCTGTGGGGCAAGAACTTCGTCGGCGCCCGCGTCCCCCCGCGCAACGCCGCCGCCCCCGAGACCTCGCTGTGGCAGCTCTACGGCTCCGAGGACGACACCACCATCACGATCGTCGCCGACGCCCAGGTCACCGGCCTGCCCGCCAACCCGATCAAGCTCAAGAAGGGCCAGGTCGTCGAGTTCTACGCTGGCGGCACCATGAAAGAGCCCGGCGACTTCGAGATCACCGCCGACAAGCCGATCGCCGTCATGAACTACATGACCGGCGCCGAGAACATGCCCGCCCCCTTCAACAGCACCGGCGACCCGCTCTCGGTCCAGATCCCCGCCGTCGAGCAGTACCTGCCCCGCTACGTCGTCCTCGTGCCCGGCACCTGGAACAACGACGTCGGCGTGTTCACCCGCATGGCCGGCGCCATCATCACGATCGACGGCGTCCCGATCCCCGACACCAGCTTCAATCCCGTGGGCAACAGCGGCTTCGAGGTCGCCCGCGTCCCCCTCCTCGACGGCATCCACGTGCTCGAGGGCGACGAGACCCCATTTAGCGTCATCGTCGTCGGCTACGACCAGCACGACAGCTACGGCTACCTCGCCGGCACCGGCACCAAGATCATCAACCCCGCACCGCAGTGATCGCGGTGACGTGAAGACCCGCGGCCCCGGCCGCGGGTCA
>JAYUXQ010000629.1:0-1605 GCA_043752905.1 Nannocystis sp.
GGCATGGCGACCGGGCGGACGTCACTTTGTTGGACACAGGGGCGAGGACGAGCGCATATTGGGGCGACCCCATGCATTCGCGCCACGTCTTGCTCGAGAGCCCCGCCCTGGGGCGTCAGGTCCACCTGTGGTGTTACGGTCAATTCGGGCCGCCCGTGGTCGTATTCCCCTCCGCCGCGGGCATGGCCCACGAGTGGGACCGCCACGGCATGCTCGAGGTGCTCGCCCCGCTGATCAACGGCGGCCGCGCCAAGCTGTACTGCCCGGAGAGCAACGTCTCCGAGACCTGGACCGCCAAGGATACCCCCCTCGCCCACCGAATGCGGCGCCACGCCGCCTACGAACGCTTCGTGCTCGAGACCCTCGTGCCCTTTATCCGCGAGGACTGCCGCTGGCCGACCGCGCCGATGACCGCGATCGGTTGCAGCCTCGGCGGCACCTACTCGGCGCTGTTCGCCCTGAAGTTCCCGGAGACCTTCAGGCAGGCGCTGTGCATGAGCGGCCGCTACCTGACGACCGAGCTGACCGGCGGCGAGAATAGCCAGGACCTGTACTTCAATAATCCGCTGGCCTTCGTCGCCGGCATGCACGGCGAGGCGCTCGAGCGGGTCCGTCGCAACACCCACCTGACGCTGGTGTGCGGCCGCGGCAAGTGGGAAGAGGGCTGCATCGAGGAGACGATCGCGCTGGGCAAGCTCCTGCGCGACAAGGAGATCCCCGGCGAGACCGACATCTGGGGCCCGGATTCGCGTCACGACTGGGACTATTGGCAAAAGCAGACCGTCATGCACCTGCCTCGCGTGCTGGCCCGCCTGTGACCTGTGAACGAAGCTTGTGAACGAAGCTTGTGAACGAAGCTAGTCGCGCGCAGTGGCTCGCCTGGAAGACGGCGACCTTCGGCGACGGCTATCTCATATGGCACGAGGGCCTCGACACCGGGGCCGTCCTCCGCCTGCGCGGCGCGGCCAGGGCCGAGGCAGTGGCGATGCTGAGGATCGGCCTCGGCCTCGACGACGAGCACGCGGCGCAGGCCCTGTCGGCGGTGCGGGATCATTCTTCCGCGCCCGCCATGCGGGAATTGCTCGCACGCTCGCAGGGCTCGACGCGCGTGCGCATCGCGCTGGCTTTGCACTTTTTACGGCGCCAGCCTGCCCTCGCCGACCCTTTGATCACGGTACTATGCGGTGCCGGGGTGGGGGAGACGTGGTCGGGGCGCCTCGACGCGGCCATGGGTCTGCGACACTTTCGCGGCCGCGCCGACGAGGCCGCGCTGCTCGCCGCCGTCGGTGACCCGGAGTATCTGGTCCGCTATCACGCCTGCAATTCGCTGCTGCACCGGTTCGGGGTGGCCCGCCCGGACATCGACCGCTACCCGAAGATCTTCGCGCTGGTCCGGGTCCCCGGCGAGGGCCCGCCCGACCCACAGGCGCTGGCAGGATACGACGCCGCCCGCGAGCTTTTGCGAGCCATCAAAGCCCGCGGCCGCTGACGTGGGCCCGCCACGCGCTCAACAGCGCCCGCTCGCGACCGCGGTCCAGCGTGTCGAGCGTGAGGCCCTGCGCGTCCCACCAGCCCAGCGTGTCGTCGAGGGTCGTGTCGAGGTCG